>CAZBHA010000006.1:20332-22336 GCA_964491675.1 uncultured archaeon | reverse complement strand
CGGTTTTAAAGTAAGTGCCACTGGTCAATTTTATAATTCAATTTCTTATCACCTAAATTCTGAGGGGTTTATTGATTTAGAAGAAGTTAAAAAGTTAGCAAGAGAACATAAACCAAAATTGATTTGGTGTGGGGCAACAGCTTACCCTCGTGAATTTCCTTTTGAAGAAATGAGCAAAATTGCTGACGAAGTAGGGGCATATTTTGCTTGTGATATTGCACATATTGCGGGTTTAGTAATTGGGGAAGTTCATACTTCCCCAGTAGAGTTTGCTCACATTGTTACTTCAACTACTCACAAAACTTTGCGTGGTCCTCGAGGTGGTTTAATTTTAGTTACAAAAAAAGGTTTAGAAAAAGACGTAGAGTTAGCAAAAAAAATTGATTCTGCAGTTTTTCCAGGTTTACAAGGTGGGCCGCATGATCACATTAATGCTGGTAAAGCTGTAGCGTTTAAAGAAGCACTTACTCCAGAATTCAAAGATTATGCAAAGCAAATTGTTCTAAATTCAAAAGTTCTTGCAGACTCATTAATGACTAATGGGATAAAGTTAGTTTCAAACGGAACAGATAATCATTTGTGTTTAATCGATTTAACGCCTTTTGGGAACGGAAAAGGTTTATTTGTTCAAGAAGCACTTGATGAGGCTGGTATAACTACTAATAAAAATACTATTCCAAAAGAACCCTTTTCTCCATTTTACCCTTCTGGTCTTAGGTTAGGAACTCCTTCTCTTACAACGCGTGGGATGAAAGAAAAAGAAATGAAACAAATTGCTAATTGGATTAGTGAAATAATAAAATTATTTGCGGTTTATGAAATGCCTGTTGATAAAGTTCAAAGAATAGTTGCAATAAAAAATTTTAAAAAAGATTTAAAATCAAATGCGAGAATTAAACAAATTAATAAAGAAGTAATTTATTTAGCTAAAAGTTTTCCACTTTATCCTGATTTAAAATTGGAATAATTTTTTTAATAAAATATTTTTTCTCAAATTAGTTTGACAAAAAATTAAAAAAACTTTCCAAACTTTTTATTATATTAAAATTCATTTTCCAAATGATTATGTTTAATTTTTACAACTTTTTAGTAATTTTTCTATCTTTTTGTTTTTTTTAGGTTTGGATTTTACCAGATCCATTTTTTTATAATAAGCTTTATAAACTCCCGACTCTTTGCTATTTCACCTTTAAAAAAATCAGGTGATATTTTGCCAAAATTTGTAAAAAAAAGAGATGGATCAAAAGTTAATTTTGATGAAACAAAAATACTTAATGCTATTTGGAAAGCTGTAGAAAGTGTGGGTGGGCAAGATAAAGAAAAATCTAATCTGCTCGCAAGTAGTGCAATAGAAAAAATAAATTCTAGATTTAATAACGATCAAATTCCATCAGTAGAGCAAATTCAAGATGTTGTTGAAGAAACTTTAATTAAAGCAGGCCATGATAAAGTAGCAAAATCATATATTTTATATCGTCATCAACATGAACTAATGCGTTTACGAGAAAATATGCTTTCTGATTTTGATATAATTGATAGTTATGTGTCTCAAGATGATTGGAAGGTTAGAGAAAATTCTAACATGGCATATTCTTTACAAGGGTTAAGAAATCATATTTCTTCGTCACTAGTTTCAAATTATTGGTTAATGAAAATTTATCCTCCTGAAATTGGTAATGTTCATAAATGTGGGGACTTACACATCCATGATTTAAGTGAATTAAGTGTATATTGTGTTGGTTGGGATTTAACTCAACTTTTAGTTGAAGGTTTTAGGGGGGTTAGGGGAAAAATTTCTTCTAAGCCTGCAAAACATTTTAGAACAGCATTGGGGCAAATAGTAAATTTCTTCTATACTATGCAAGGCGAAACTGCCGGAGCACAAGCATTTTCAAATTTTGATACTCTACTTGCTCCATTTATTAGATATGATAATTTAAATCGTAAAGAAGTAAAACAAGCTTTGCAAGAATTTATTTTTAATACAAATGTTCCAACAAGAGT
>CAZBHA010000006.1:0-20322 GCA_964491675.1 uncultured archaeon | reverse complement strand
CAATGGATTTGGTTGTTCCAAAAAATTTAGAAAATATGTCAGTAATAATTGGTGGAAAACCAATGGAAGCTACATATAAAGAATTTCAAGAAGAAATGTATTTGTTTAACGAAGTATTTGCAGAAGTTATGACTGAAGGGGATGCTGATGGAAGAATTTTCACTTTCCCAATTCCAACATATAATATTACAAAAGAATTTGATTGGGATAATAAAAGATACGATTCAATTTGGGAAATGACTGCTAAATATGGAATTCCATATTTTGCAAATTATGTTAATTCAGAATTGAATGCAGAAGATGCAAGAAGTATGTGTTGTAGACTTCGCCTAGATAATAGAGAATTAAGAAAAAGAGGAGGAGGTCTTTTTGGAAGTAGTCCAATGACAGGAAGTATTGGAGTAGTTACAATTAATTTACCAAGAATTGGGTATTTAGCAAAAAATGAAACAGAATTTTTTGAAAAACTAGAAAAAGTAATGGGTTTAGCAAAAGAGTCTTTATTAATAAAAAGAAAAACGCTAGAAAAATATACTGCTGATGGACTTTATCCTTATGCTGCATATTATTTAAGAGGGATGAAACAATCAACTGGCCAATATTGGAAAAATCATTTTTCTACAATTGGTTTAATTGGAATGAATGAAGCAACACTCAATTTTTTAGGAAAAAATTTAGCACAAGATGAATCGCTAGAATTTGCAAAAAAAGTAATGTTGTTTATGCGTGAGAAAATTGCAAATTATCAAGAAGAAACTGGAGATTTATTTAATTTGGAAGCAACACCAGGAGAAGGAACTTCTCATCGTTTAGCTAAAATTGACAAAAAACAATATGCAGATATTATTGTAGCAAATCAAATTCAAGTAAAAAATGGTTCGCCAGCATATTATACAAATTCTACTCAACTTCCAGTAGGATATACTGCTGATTTATTTAATGCTCTTGAAAAACAAGATCCTCTTCAAACTCTTTACACGGGTGGTACAGTATTTCACATATTTTTGGGAGAAAAACTTCCTTCAATAGAAGCAACAAAATTATTATTTAAAAAAATAACTGATAATTATCAAATGCCTTATATTTCTCTAACTCCAACATTTAGTGTATGTCCAGTGCATGGATATATTGCAGGCGAACATGAATATTGTCCAATTTGTGATAAAGAAGAAGTTAGTGAAATTCGCGAAATTTGTCAAATGAAAAAAGGTGAAAATTAATTTTATTTAGGGGGGATTAAATATGGTAAAAACAAAATGTGAAATATATAGTAGAGTAGTTGGTTACATTAGGCCAGTTGAACAATGGAATGATGGTAAACAAGCAGAGTTTAAAGATAGAAAATTATTTTCTACGCTAGAACAATCAAAAATTTGTTAGGTGTGAATATGTTTATTGGGGCCTTAGAAAAAATGACCTTGGTAGACTTTCCTAATAAAGTTGCTTGTATTGTTTTTTTAGTAAATTGTAATTTCAAATGCCCCTATTGTTATAATAAAGAACTCACGTCCTATAAATTTTTTAAAAAATCAAAAAGAGAATTAATTACAGAAGAAGAATTTTTTTCTTTTTTAAATAAAAATAAAAAAATGTTAGATGGAGTAGTAATAACTGGTGGAGAGCCAACTTGTTCGCCTGGTTTAATAGAATTTTTAAAAAAAATAAAAGAAAATGGTTTTTCAATAAAATTTGATACAAATGGTTCTAACCCATTAATTTTAAAAAAAGTAATTGAAGAAAATTTAGCAGATTATATTGCAATGGATTTGAAAGCACCAATAAAAAAATATCAAGAATTAACTCGTAGTAAAATCCCACCTAAAAATATTTTAGATTCTATTTCACTAATAATTAATTCAAGTATTGCTCACGAATTTAGAACAACATTATATCCAAAATTAACTATTCAAGATTTTAAAGAAATGAGTGCTCTTATTACAAACCAATTATGGTATTTACAAGAAATGCAAATGCCTAATGCATATGAATCAAGTGCTAAAAAGTTAAAACCAATGCCAAAAAATAAAATTGATAAAATAATTAGCATTTTAAAGTCAAGTAATAATATTAAATTAAGAAAGTAAAAATAATTTTATAAATTTGTTTTAAAAATATTAAAATTGATAAAAAATGGTTGTGAAAAATTGATTATTGGAATTGTTGGCTTAAATGGAAGTGGAAAAGATACTGTTGCAAATTATTTGGCACAAAAATATGATTTTATTCATAAAGATTTTGGCGCAGAAATTAGGGATGAATTAAAAAAATTGGGTAAAAATTATTTGGACCGGATTGAAATGATTAATTTAGGAAATCAAAGAAGAAAAGATTTTGGGGCGGATTATTGGGTAATTCGTCTTTTAGAAGGGCACACTTCTAATAAAAATTTAGTTCTTAGTTCAATTAGAAATCCTAGTGAAGCAAAAAAAATAATTGATAATGGAGGAGTTTTAATTGAAGTTTATGCTGATATTAAAACTCGTTTTGATAGAACTGTTAAAAGAAAACAATCTGATCCAACTTACCAGCATGGAGATGTAGTTTTCAAAGATTTTGTTAAAAAAGAAAAATTAGAAAGCAAAAATACTGACCCTAATAAACAACAAATTTTATATTGTATAAATCTTGCAAAATATAAATTGGATAATAGTTCTTCTTTAGAAAATTTATATAATAATATTGACAAATTAATGTTAGAATTAAAAAAATGATTTTATTGTTGTTTTTTATTTTTTAACTTATAAAGTTAAAAATTTAATTAATAATTTCTTTAACTCTAAATTCACTTTCACTTGAATAAGTATTTGTTTTTGAATAACCAAAGATTTCAATTTCTTTTCCAATTAATTTTTCATTTAATTGAGTAACAAGTTTTTCAGTACTTTTTGTTTCATTTTCTTTTTCAAATTCTTCTTGATTTAATCCAAGTATATTTAATCCAGTTTCTCCAAAGATAATTGCTTTTATTTCGCCAGTATCATCTTCTACAGTAATATTTAGCACCGGATTAAGTTTTCCTTTTACTTCTCCACAATTTTGACAAATAATCCCATTTTCTGTTTGTTCAATCTTTTTTGAGCATTTTTCACAAATTAAAAAGTGCAATTTTTTATTTTCAATTTCTTTTATTTTTACATTAATTATCACATTTTTGTTTTCAACTAAATTATTTATCGTAGTTTTTTCAATATTTTCTTTCATCATTTCAACTGCGCTTGGAAGTTTTCTATCGCTTACACTAATATTAGTATTATATCCTAAATGAAGTTCTATTCCAAACATCCCACTTTTTGTATATGCATTTTTTATTTCAATAACAATCCCTTCATTAAATTTTGTTATTTCACTAGCTTTTTCATTCCACGCAGTTGCACGTAGTAGAGTAGTTTCATCACCAAATTGAAAGTTACATAGTTTTCCTTTCTTTTCATTAGTTTCAAATTCTTTAACTGGGAATTTTCTCAAAATTCTCCCAATAACATTAACTTGTTTCATTCCGCCTTTTAAATTATTGATTTTTTCAAAATTTTCAATTGCTTTATTTAATATATCTATTTTTCCATTAAACCCAAGTGATAATTGTTTTTTTTCATTAAAGCTAGAAACAATTCCGCTAGTAATTTCAATTTCACTTCCACTTGTCAAATTGTATTGTTCAACTTGGTCATTCCAAAGAGTGACTCTTACTTCTCCAGTATCATCCTCTAAAATAAATGAACTTAATTTTCCTTTTTTTTCATTTTTTTCAAATTCTTTTTGAGGAAAAACAATTTTTACTTTTCCTCTAATATCAATATCTTTTTGTCCATCTTGTAAATCATTTATTTTTAAATTTATATTTTCATTTTGCTTAATTCCAAGTTCTTTTTGAATCATAAACGCAGCGCCTTGTTCAGTTAGAAGTCCTGAAAATTTTTGTACTTTTTCATTAATTAGTTTTTCTATTTCTTTATTAGTTTTTCCTGTTTTTTCTGCAATTTCTTCAATAAGTAGAATTACCTTTTCGTCCATGATTGATTTAATATAATAAGTGTTTTAAAACTAATTAATTTTAATTTAATTTGCTTTAAATTTAGTTATTTTTTTCTAAAACAATGCCTTTTTATAGTTGTTTTTTTCTATTTAATAATATGATAGAAGGCAAAGTTTATGCTGATTTAATAAAACAGCTCAAAGAAGAAGCTGGGCAGATGTATCTTGTAATTGATCCTCCTAATCAATCACCTGAATTAGCAGGAAAACTGGCTAAAATTGCTGAAGAATCTGGAGTTAAAGCAATTGCAGTTGGGGGTTCTTTGGGTGCACAAGGCAAATTACTTGATGATACACTTCGCGCTATAAAAGAATCTTGTAAAATTCCAACTATTTTATTTCCAGGTAATATAGCAACTCTTTCTCCACTTGCAGATGCAGTTTATTTTATGTCAATGCTTAATAGTAGTGACCCTTACTATATTTCAGGAGCACAAATTGCTTCTTCTTTTCCAGTTAAAAAAATGGGGCTTGAAATAATTCCAACATCATATATTATTGTTGAACCAGGAAGAGCAGTTGGTTGGGTTGGTAGAGCTCAATTAATTCCAAGAAATTTACCTTATTTAGCTGCAGCAACAGCTCTTGCTGGAGAATTTATGGGATCAAAATTAGCCATCCTTGAAAGTGGTGGGGGAGCAAAAGAACCAGTAACAAAAGAAATGATTGCTGCCACAAAAAGTGCAATAGATATCCCTTTACTAATTGCAGGTGGAGTAAATAAAGCAGAGTATGCTTTTGATTGTATTTCTAGCGGAGCAGACATAATTCATGTTGGTAGTGCAATAGAAAAAGCAACATCATTAAGTGTAGCAAAAAATAAATTATCTTCAATGGCAAGTGCAGTAAAAAAAGCTGCTAAATTAAAAAAATAATTTTATTCTTTAATTAATTTTTTAATGTTGATATAATTAATTTAATTTGATTTTTAGTGTTTCTTTAATAGTTTGGTTAAGTGCGTCTTTTAATTTATATTTTTGTTTATATCCAAGTTTTTTTATTTTTTCAATAGAATAATTTCTTTCTTTACAAAGATGTCTAATATTATCTTTGTTTAAAATTTTTATTTTTAGAAGTTTTCCAAGTATTATTGCAACTGCTGACGGAATTGTATTAATTTTTGAATTTTTATCTTTTGTAATTTCTTTTTTTGCAGTTTCACAAAATTGTTTTAAATTCCATTTTTCTTCTCCACTAATTAAATAAATTTCTCCACTCTTTCCTTTTTGAAGCAATAATATAATTGCGTTAACTAAATCTTTTACATAAATTATTTGAAAATTATTTTTTCCATTGCAAGGGAGTGGATAATTTTTTTTAAGTAAATTAAACATATTTTTCCAATATGTGTTTGCCCCCATTATCATTGCACTTCTTAAAATAATAACACTTATTTGTTCTTGATAGTTAAGAATAATATTTTCTGCTTCAGCTTTACTTTTTTCATAATCATTTTCTGGTTTTTTAGATGTATTTTCATTTATTAATCCTTTAAAACTCCCATAAACTCCGGTAGAGCTTAGAAAAATAAATTTTTTTACTTTTTTTTCAATTGCTATTTCAATAACATTTTTAGTTCCAATAACATTAGTTTCCCAAACCTCTTTTTGTGAACCGTCTAGTAATGCAGCTAAATGAATTACGATATCGATTTTCTTCATTTCTTTTTTAAGTGCGATTTTATCAAGAATATTTTTGTTATCTGATTTATTAAATTCAATAACAGTATGTTTTTTTGCTTTTAATTTTTTAACTAATTCTTTTCCAACCATTCCGTTTGATCCGGTAATAAATATTTTCATATTTAATTAAGCATTCTTTCTTTTTTTAAACTATTGTTAAGTTTTAATTTAAATTAGGATAAATATGAGGTTTGGTATATAAATTCCAATTAATGTTCCAATAAAAATAAATGGGCCGAATTTAGGTAAATTTCTCATAACAATTATTTCTTTAATTTTATTTCTTTTAAGCAATTCAATTTCTTTTTTTTCAATTAATTGTTTATTGTTTAATAAAGTTAGTATTTTTTTAGAATTATTTAAAGAAATGATTTCGTCTTCATCTAATTGATTTAATTTTAATTTTTGTTCAAAAAAACTTTTATTAATTCCTTTTTGAAAAATTAAAAATATGCTTGCGCATAAAAGTGGGGTGCCTAAAAATATTATAAAAAGTTCAGAAACTAAATTGTTTAAAATTAAAAATGAAAAATAAATTATTAAAAATATTATTGATGCTACGCCCATTATTAAATCTTTTTTTTCTATTTTTTTAAATCCATTTTTTCTAATGTATTTTAATGAATAAAAAACTGAATAAAAAAGCATGGAACTTATTGCTGCAACTAAAAAAACACTAATTAAAAAATTAATTTGATTGAATGGATTAAGCAGTGCAATTGCACTAAAAAGTTTTACATCTCCTCCTCCAATTTTTCCTAATTTGTACATTATAAAAAGTAGTAAAAAAATAGTTATTCCGCTTGTAACATTAAACCATTGTTGCTGAATTATACTTAAAATTAATCCAATTAAAATCAAAGGGATAGTTATCCAGTCGTAAATATACCCAGTTTTTGCATCAGTTATTCCGCCGGCAAGTGTTCCTAAAATAAGAATTATTTGTCCAATTAGTGTTAGCATAATTTAATTTAGCGTTTTTTGTTTTATTAATTGTTTCTTTTACTTAAAAAAATAAAATAACGAGGGACTCCTCGTTATTTATTTAAATTATTTTATTAAATTATCTCTCCAATAAAAATAGTTTCAGTTTCATTAAGTATTTCGTTTTCTGTTTCAATTTCGATTAGATCTTGGGTTGAAATCATTTCATCAATATTTTGAGTTGTGTCTTCTTCCCAAATTTGATCAAATTCATCAAGTAATTGATTATCCGATTCATCTTGATAATTTATATTTTCATTTTGAGTACATCCAAAAAATAAAAACACACTCAAAACCACTAATCCAAGAATTACAATTTTTGTTTTCATTTAATCACCTATTTTCTTCCTGCTTGGTTAGCTATTTGTTTAGTATTTATATTTTGTTCAACTCTATTTGAAATATTTTCTAATCGATTAATTAGTTGGTTGTAATTAAAATTGTTTAAATCATTTGTCTTGTTTTTTAACCAATTATTTAATCTTTGATTTCTTTGGGTAGTCATTTCTAAAAATTTTTGAACTCCTTTATTTTTAGCTTGTCCAACTATTTCTTTTTCAGAAATTATTCTTTTATTAATTGTTTCTTTAATTTTTGCATTTGTTTGTATTTTTTCTTGTGCATTTAAATCTTGAAAATTTTGACGAATTTCTAACTTAACTTCTTCTCTAGTTATATTTCCATCAAATATTGCTTGAATTAAATTTTGATTTTCTACACCCATTATTTGTAGCATTGTTTGAGTTCTTTGAGCGTTATGTTTTCTTATAACATTTCTTATTGCGTTGTTCATGTTTTTTAGTTCATTATTTTCAATATTTTTTATTTCTTCTCGAATTTGGGTTAAATCATTTGTATTAAGAATTGTATTAGTAATTAATCTAAATTCTTGTGTTAAATTAATAGCACTCTTTTTTATTGCTACAAAATCAGTTGCTAAAGTATTAGCATCTTTATTTTCAGTGTTATAATTTTTTACTTCTTCAAGTAATGCTTCAAGTTCATTAAGTATTGTTTCCATATCAATTGTATTTGTATCTTGATAGTTTTGTTTTATCACTTGGATTGTTTTTGATCCAATAAGGATGTTTCTTGTAATACTTTTTTCCAATTGAATCATTCTAACTTCTGCTCCGTGTGGAGTAGTGAATATTTTTACTTCTTGAAGAGTATTTGAATCAATTTCATTAACTTCTTGAGCAATTACTCCTGGAATTATTCCTATAAGTAAAAGTATTGTTAATACTCCTAAAATCTTTTTCATCATATTTATTCCTCCTGCATTTTAATTACAGTTTTCTATATTACTATTGGGTGGAACAGCTATTATATATTTCCCGGAAAATACCGGAACAAGTCAAGATAATTTTCTATTTAAAAGTTTTTAATTTTGATAAGCATTGTTATGCCCTTTCTCTGTTTTGTAATTATTTCTTTTTTTTCTAATGTTTCAAGATTTCTTGATAATGCTGCTTTTGGATAATTTAAGATTTTTTGTATTTCGGCTTGAGTAATTTTTCCATCATTTTTTTCTAATAGTTCAATTATTTTTAATTGTCTTTCAGTTAAAGAATCTTTATCATAATTAATTGTTGATTTTAATTCATTTTTTTGTTTTTTATTTTTGTAAACAAAAAAGCTTATTCCAATAATTATTAAAATTATCAAAACCCCTATTAAGAAATAGTTTTCTGGTTGATTTTTTATAATATAACTCACTTCTAAATTAAGTGTAGTATTATTTCCAGTCCCAATTATTTTTATTTGTTCATGATTAGTAGTTATTCTATAATTAGAATTTGTTTTTATTTTTTGTATTTCAGCACCTTGGGGGAATATTATTTCATAGATATATTCTGAAAAGTTTTCATCTATATTAATTTTAAAATTCCATATTGGCCCAATTTTTGAAGTAAGTTCTTGAGTTAGAATTGGTTGTAATTTTTCGTTATTGGTTATTCCAGTAATATTTACTTCTCCATTATTTTTAATTTCAAAAAGAGTGTCTGCATAATATTCTTGAGCATTAGTTATACTTATTAAAAAAATTATTCCAATTATTAAATAAATTAATTTTTTCATTTATTTACCTCTATTTTAACCTAAATTTTTTCTTTAGTCCTTTTCTTCCTTGCATTTGTCCAATCATTTTTCCAAGATCTCGTTCACCAAATTTCTGCATGCTTTTTTCATTCATTCCTCTAAAACTTTTAAACATTTTTTTCATTTTTTTAAATTGTTTTATTAGTTCTCTAATTTCATTGTCTTTTTTTCCGCTTCCTTTTGCAATTCTTTCTATTCTTGCTCTATTTAATAAATCAGGTTCTCTTCTTTCTTGTTCTGTCATTGAATCAATTATTACTCCAAAAGAATCCATTTTGTCCTGTCCAATTTCCATTGCTTCTTTAGGCATCTTAACGCCTAGTCCAAGCATTTCAACTACTTTATTAAGTGGCCCCATTTTTTTTGTTGCTTTGAGTTGCTCATAAAACATTTTAAAGTCCATTTCCCCTCTCATTATTTTTTCAGGATCAACTTCTTGCATATCTATTTCTTTTGCTTTTTCAAGTAGTCCTTGGAGATCTCCATACCCCATAATTCTTGATAAGTATCTATTTGCATCAAATTCTTCAAACTCATTTTGTTTTTCTCCAGTTGAAATAAAATATACATTTGCTCCTGTTTGGTTACATGCAACAATTGCTCCTCCACCTTTTGCACTTCCGTCCATTCTAGTTATTATAATTCCGTTTACTCCAATTGCACTATGAAATGCGCTTGCTTGTTTTTTTGCAAGACTTCCAATATCAGCCCCAATAACAAGCCATTTTTGATCTGCGTTAAAAACTTTGTCGATTTCTTTTATTTCTTTTACAAGTTCATCATCAAGTCCACTTCTTCCAGCAGAATCACAAATAATTAAATCGCACGCGTTTAGTTTTTCAAGTCCTTCTTTGATTACTTTGCTTGCATTTTTTTCATTTTTTATTCCAAAAAATTCTATTCCTGCATTTTTTGCATTTGTTTCTAATTGTTCATAAGCCGCCGGTCTATAAGTGTCAGCTGCAATTACTCCAACTTTTTTTCCTCGTTTTTTATACCAAAGTCCCAGTTTTCCAGCCGCGGTAGTTTTTCCCGCACCAAATAATCCACAAAGAAGTATTTTTTTTGGTTGAACAATTTCTTCTTTTCCTCCAAGCATTTCAACAAGTGCATCATAAGTAACTTTTGTAATGTGTTCGCGATAACTTAATCCTTCTTTAATTTTTTTTGAATTTTCTTCAATTTTTTTTGATAACTCCATCACTGTGACGATATCAACATTTGAAGAAATTAGCGCTCTTTGAATATCTTTTATTATTTCTTTAATAGTTGTTTGATCTACAGCGCCAGCTCCCTGAATCCTATCCATTGCTTTTCGTAGTGAATCCCCTAGGCCCATATTTATCAATAAAATTAGGGTTAGAAAAGATTATAATAGTAAATTTTAGATATTATTTTTAAATAATATAAAGGTTTATATACAATTTGAGTATTTTTATTTTAGGTGATTTAATGATTGAGATTATTTTGATTGTTTTAATAATTTTAATTGTTTTGGCAGTAGTTTGGTTCATTTCAGTTTATAATGGACTAGTTTCTATTTCAAAACAAGTAGATAACTCTTGGGCACAAATTGATGTTCAATTAAAAAGAAGGGCAGATTTAATTCCAAATTTAATAGAAACTGTTAAAGGTTATGCTAAGTTTGAAAAATCAACTCTTGAAGCAGTAACAAAAGCAAGGACTGCAATAATGAATGCAAAAGGTCCAAACGATGCTGCTAAAGGAGAAAATATGCTTGAAGGTGCGCTAAAAAGTATTTTTGCAGTTGCAGAAAGCTACCCTACATTAAAAGCAAATGAAAATTTCAAGCAATTGCAAGAAGAATTATCTTCTACAGAAAATAAAGTTGCATTTGCAAGACAATTTTACAACGATATGGTAATGAAATGGAATACAATGATTGAATTGTTTCCAAATAACATTGTTGCAAATATGCTTGGTAAAAACAAACCAAGAGAATTTTTCCAAGCAATGGATGAAGAAAGAAAAAATGTTAAAGTTGATTTCTCTGGTTTGTAACTAGAGAAATTAATTTATTTTTTTTTATTAAATTTTTTTCTAAAAGGGTGTTAAAAAATGACAATGGATTTTTATTCACAAGTTTCTCATAATAAAAAAATGACTTACGTTTTATTTTTAATGTTTTTTTTATTAATTGGTTTTTTGTCATTTATTTTGTCATTTATTTTAGATGCTTATATGGGAATTGGGTTTATTTTTGTTTTTTCGATTTTTGGAATAATTTCAATTGTGTTTGCAATAGTTTCATATTATAATTCTGATAAAATTGTAGTTGCTTTTTCAGGAGCAAAAGAAATTTCTAAAAATGAAAATTCGATGATTCATAATATTGTAGAAGAATTAAGTCTAGCTAGTGGTATGCCAAAACCAAAAATATTTTTTATTAATGATAATGCAATTAATGCGTTTGCTACTGGGCGAGATCCAGAACACGCAGTAGTTTGTTTTACAAAGGGTTGTTTAACTAGATTAAATAGGGATCAAATTCAAGGTGTTGCAGCTCACGAACTTGCCCATATTAAAAATTATGATGTGCGGACTATGACCCTTGCAACAGTTTTAGTTGGAATTGCAGTTCTTCTTTCTGATTTTTTATTTAGAATGTTTTTGTATGGGTCTTTTAGTGGAAATTCAAATTCAAAAAATAGTGGGCAAATTGCAGCAGTTGCAATTGTTGTTGCAATAGTCCTTGCTATTTTAACTCCAGTGATTGCTAAAATGATTACTTTTGCAATTTCAAGAAGTAGAGAATTTTCTGCAGACGCTACTGCTGTAGAATTTACAAGAAATCCTGAAGGTTTAGCTAGCGCACTAGAGGTTATTGCAAATGATAATCAAATTTTAGTTAGTGCAAATAATGCAACATCTCATTTGTATATTTCTAATCCCTTAGCAAAAAAGAAATCTTTTATGAGCAGTTGGTTTAGTACTCATCCTCCAGTTCAAGATCGTATTTCTGCATTAAGAGGAATTAAAGTTTAGCTTTTTTCAAAGAATTCTTTCTATTATAAATTTAGTATCAAATTCTTCAAAGTCTTTATATTCTTGCCCAGTTCCAACAAAAAGAATTGGTTTTTTTATTTTATAAGTTAGCGAAATTGCAGTTCCACCTTTTGCATCAGTATCAATTTTTGTTAAAATAAAACCATCAATTCCAACTGCGTTATTAAATTCAGTGCTCATATCAACTAAGCTTTGTCCAGTATAAGATTCTCCAACATAAATTTTAAGATTAGGTTTAGCAATTCTTTCTATTTTTTTAAGTTCTTCCATTAAATTTTTGTTTGTTTCCTGTCTTCCTGCAGTATCAATCATAACTACATCAATATTATTTGCGCTTGCACTTTTTATTGCATCAAATGCAACTGCAGCAGGGTCAGCTCCGTATTGGTGTTTTACCATTTTTACATTTAATTTATCTGCATGTATTTGTAGTTGATCAATAGCTCCACTTCTAAAAGTGTCAGCTGCTGCCCAAGTAGAACTAAAATTATTCTTTTGTAGATAATGAGTTAATTTTGCAATCGAAGTAGTTTTTCCTGCTCCGTTTGGTCCTAAAAACATTATTACAAAAGGTTTTTTGTTTTTAATTTCATTAACAAGATTAATTTTTTGAGTTTGCATCATTTCAGTTATTATTTGTTTAATATTTTCTTTTAATATTTGGTCAATTTGTTTTGAAGAAACTTTGCTTCCAACAAGTCTTTGTTTTATTTTTTCAACAATTTCATGTGCTGCATCTTGTTCCACATCGCTTTCAATTAAACTTAATTCAAGTTCCCATAATAAGTCTTTAATATCATTTTCTTTTATTTCAACAGCACCTGTAAAAAAACTTTTTAATTTTTCAGTAGTTCTAAGGGTTGTTTTTAATTCTCTTTTTTCTTCAATAAATGGTTTTGCAACTCTTTTAGATATTTTTTGTTCTTGAGTTTCTATTTTTTCATCAATTTCATTTTCTATTGATAATTCTTCTTTAGTTTCAATAGTATTATCTACTTTTTTTTTATCTTTGTTTATCACTGGTTTTTTTATTTCTTTTTCTAATACTACTTTTTGAGGTATTTGTTCTTCAATTTTTTCTTCTTTAAATTCACTAAGTTCACTTTCAAGTTCTTTATTTAATTCTTCAATTGCTTTTTGTTCTTTGTCACTAATTTTTGTTTCTTCAATTATCTTTTCACTAGCTTTTTCTTGAGTTTTTTTAGGTTCACTAATTTTTTCTTCTAAAATTTTCTCTTTTGCTTTAGGTATTTTTTCTTTAACAGCAGTAGTTTCTTTTAAATCAGGATCAATTGTTGGTTCTTTTTTTTGTAATGTTTCTTTTAATTTTTGTCCAAAATCTCCTAATTTTTTCTTTAATATTCCAAACATTTAATCACTTTGTTGATATGTTTTTTGAAAATAATTTTTGTTTTTCTTCTTCAAGTTTTTTATAAATTTCTATTAAATTTTTTAATTGATCTTCTGATTTTTGTACATCTTCAGAGATTTTTTTTAATTGAATTTCAATATTTTTTTTTCTTTTTTCAAGCCACTTTTGAGTGTCTTTTATACTTTCATCAAAATATCCTTTTTCTGAAAAACTTCTTTTAACAGTTTTTGTGTTTGTTAGTTTTGCTTCAACCATTACGCCTATCCCAGCCATAAAATATATTTTTTCTGGATTTTTTTCAACTTCTTTTAAAGTTTCAATTGTTTTAATAGTTTCAATTAATAGTGATTGTGTTTGTGAATAATATCCTTTTTTTGTTTGTAATATATTTTCTTCTCTTTGAATTAATCCTATTAATTCTTGTTCACTAATACTTTGTTTTTTTTCCATTTTTTTATCCCTCCAGTGCCTCATCAACTCTATTAATTTCGTGTCCTGTTGTTGCTTCTCCAATAACAAAACCGTTTTTGTTTGCTAAAACAGAATTTCTAATAAATCCATCTCCCGTATTTGCAGTAGATGCTCCTCCGCTAAATCCTAAGAATTTTTGTATTTTTTTTATTTCTTCAGGGCTTGCGTTTGGATTAATAACAAAACTTTTATTTGTTAGTAAAATTGCTGATCCTATTGCGTTAGTTTTTGCAATATTTGTTTGTAAAAGTTCTAGCCCTTCCTTTTGAAGTATTTTTAATTCATTACTAGTTAAGCTTTCTGAAACAATTGCGTGTGTATCATTTAATTCCAGCATGTTACCAAGAGCATTATCAGTTTTGATTAGTTTTACTTTTATTTCTTTTTCAATTTCTTCTATTTCTTTTGGTAAA
The DNA here is from genome assembly GCA_964491675.1 of uncultured archaeon. Classification (GTDB taxonomy): domain Archaea; phylum Iainarchaeota; class Iainarchaeia; order Iainarchaeales; family JAAZKV01; genus JABIDZ01. The sequence continues at coordinate 6,238 of CAZBHA010000006.1, read as the reverse complement.
ATATATTCAGGCAAGAATGCTTTTTTATTGTTCATTTTCCCAAAAACAGCTAATAGTGCACTTTCATATAAGTTTACTGTTACTACTTTAACATCAAGAGTTGTTTCTACCGTTTTAATAGCATCTTCTTCAGTATTGTTTGGTAAAAAACAAAGAGTATCGTTAGTTATTCCAAACAAACCCAAATAGTTTGAACCCATTATTTTTAATCTTTTTATTTTCATAGTAATAACTCCAGTTTTTGTTTTATTAAATTTAAGTTCTGGAGTTTATAGCCTTATTTTTTTTCAACTGTTTTAGTTGGTTTTGCCGTTTCTTCTTTTGGAGTTTCTACTTTTACTTCTTTTACTGTTTCTTTCTTTGTTACTTGTTTTTTTTCTTCAACTATTTTGTCTTCTGGCAAATAAACTCTTATATTATCTTTTTCTTGTATTATTTTAACTGTTATTTTTCTTAAACTTTTAAATAATCCCCTTTCCCAAATTGCTTGATTTACTGAATTATTTATTTTAATATTTTTTGCTCTTGTTTCTTTTGTTATTTTGTCTTTTAATATTTTTAAAGCCCCTCTTGCTCTTTTTGTTTCAGGTTTTTCAAAAACTTTTGAAAGATTTACTGTAATTGTTTTTTCTTTAAATTCTTTAGCCATTTTTTCTTACACCTCTATTTATGATCTCCACTTTTTAGAACTTTTTTTGCTTGTTTTAATTTGTGTTTTTCAAATTTATCTCTTATTTCAAGATTTTTCCAAGTTCTTTTTTGTTTTGCATTCCATAGTCTCTTTCCTGCTTTTTGCATTAACCAAACTGGTGCACTTGTGAGTCCAGATCCTATTTTTTTTCTTTCACTTATTTGAAAGTCTTTGAAATCTTGATCTTTGTTTTTACTCATTTCTTATCACCTTTTTTGGTATCTTTCTTTTCTTGAGCATATCTGTGTAATTCTTTTTTAGCTTCTTCAGCTTTTAGGTCTCTAACTTTTACTTTAACTACTTTTTTGTATTTTCCTGCTTCTAAATTTTTTGCAGTTAATTTTGCAATTTCATTTAATAGTTTTTGTCCCTTAGAAGTTAATTTTCTTCCTTTTGGTTTTGCTTTTTCTAAATATCCTGCTTTTTCTAAGTGTTGAACTGCGCTTCTAATAACTTTTCCACCAGCTTTGTACTTGTGTTCAGTTTTTACTCCTCTTCTTTTTCTTCCACCATAATAACTTCTCAGTCTTTCAGTTCCAATAGCATTCCATTTGTATGCTCTATAAAGTATACTTCCCATTCTAACATAGAACCAGTCTTCTCTTTGTGGAGCTCTTTCTACGTGCATTCCTGTCTTTACATATAATGTAAATTCAGGTTGTTCTATTTCAGTTTTTAATTTGTCAGCAACTTCTTCAATTAAGAATTTTGCTGGAACATCATATATTCCCATTATTTCACCTTTTGCCTTTTTCAAGCTTTAATGTTCAATTTAGTGCAAGCACCAAAGAACTAAACAGCTTATTAATTATTTTTCCCAAAAAAACCTTTATAAATGCACCTATTTGGCTATTTTTCGATTAGTTTGAATTTTTTTAAAAATCCGCATTTGTTGCATTTTATTTCTAAAAAAGGTGCGTTTTCAGTCTTTGTTACGCTTAATGAACCACATTTTTTGCAATAAGTTTTTTGTAGTTCTTTAGGAATACTAACAGTTACTTTTTCTCCAATTTTTTTTGCAAGGGTTAAATATCTTTTTACATATTTTTCTTTATCTTCTCTGTCACTTTGATTCATTTTACTAGCAAGTTCAAATAATCTATAAATTCGCTGAAGTGCAATTTTTTGTTTTGCATTTAGTTTTTGTTCTTTCATAAATAAATTTTAATAAGAAGAATTTATATCTTTACTTTATTTGCCAAATATCTCTTAAAGGCACAAGGGTTTTTTTCCCATTTACTTCTAAAATAACAATTCCGCTTTTTGCTTTAATAAATTTTCCAGTTATTAAAGTTGCTTTTTGGTTAAATTCAGTAAATTGAGTTCCAATTACAAAACTTTTTATTTCCCCTTCTTTTAATTGTTCTAATTTTTGTTTAATTAGTGAACTTGGTTCTCTTTTTTTAATTGTGTGCGCTTTTATTGATTGTTTAGGTTTTGGTTTTAATTTTTTAAGAATTTGTTTAGTTGCATTTAGCACTCTAAATATGGGTCGTTTCATATTTAATTAATGTTTATTTAATTTAAAAGTCTTTTCTTAAGTATTTTTTAAAAGTAGTTATTTTTTATTTTTAAAAATTAGTTTTTTTAAGTGCACCCGCGGGGATTTGAACCCCGACAAAAAGCTTTCTTCAATTTTTTTGATTAAAATTTTTTCAAAAGTTTATGGAAGGCTTTTATGCTACCATTACATCACAAGTGCATTGAATTTGTTTGCTTTGCAAACTTTACTAATATTTTTTTAGTAGTTTTGTTTAAAAACAATACCTATTATGTATAAGTTATTTTTTGTTTTGTTTATTTTTTAATAAATTAATTTTTTTGACTTGGGTATTTTTAATTTGTTTGGTTTTTCTTTTTTTTATGAGTGGAAAATTTATTGTTTTTGATGGTCTTCCTGGTAGTGGTAAAGGAACAATGATAAAAAAAACATTTGACTTTTTATGTGATTTTAGTAAAGAATATGATAATATTTTACTAACTGATGAACCTACAAGAGGGCCGTACGGTAGGCGAATAAGAGAATTATTCAAACAACAAAAGAATGCTTTTGATTTAAAAGACGAGATTTTTAATGCATTTGTGGATGATCGCAAATGGCATATTGAAACCATAATTAAACCACTTTTAGAAAAAAACTTTTTAATTGTGGGGGATAGATACAAGTATTCTAGTATAGTATATCAAACAGTTCAAGGAACTGAATTTAGTACTGTGTTTAATGCACATAAAGATTTTTTATCTCCAACAATTACATTTATTCTAGATTTGCCAGCAGATGTTGCATTTAAGCGCATTAACTCAGATAATTCTAATAAAAGAAAAGAAAGTGATAATTTTAGAGAAATTGATTTTATAGAAAAATTAAGGGCTGGTTTTTTAGATTTGCCTAAATTGTTCCCTAATGAAAATATAAAAATAATTGATGCTAGTAAATCTAAGGAAGAAGTTTTTGAGCAAATTTTATCTTATTTAAAAGAAATTCTTTAATAAAAAACTTTATTAATTAAAAAAGCATCTTAATTACTATGAATTATACTACAATTATTAACTCTACTTATAATTGGATGTCTCTTGAAAAACTTTTATGGTTTTTATTATTTTTTTGGATTTCTTTACCAGTTTTTTTATTAGTGCCGGTTGGAATTGAACAAAATGTTTTTGAATCAAGTAAATTATGGGTTGTTAGTTTTTTGTATAGTTTAATTTACTTTGCACTAATTATTGCGTTTTTAACTTTAACACAACATTGTTTAAGAAAAAAGAATTATGATGCAAAAGAACTTTCATTAACAAAAGTGGTAAATGGAATTATTTTAGTTTTTGTTCAATTTTGGTATGTTCTTGTTTGGAACATCCATAAAAAATATAGGTTTTCTCAGTTGTTAATTCTTTTTGGAATTCCCTTGCTTTGGGTTTATTTATTAAATTTAAGTAATTGGTTTATTGAATTATCTTTTTTTATTTTTGTTTTAGGATATTTTTTAATAATAATTTATAATTATATTAGAGTATCTTTTTCACTTACTTACTTTTTTTCAAATGATTGTACTGTGCAAGAAGCAATAAAAGAATCTTGGCACATGACTCATAATAAATTTTTAAAAGTTTTATTTGCATATTTATTAATTTTAGTTTCAGTTGGCGCGTTGTTTATAACATTTGTTTTAGTTATCGGTGCAATTATTAGTTTAATTTTATTAAATTATTTTATCCCATCTATTGCATATAATATTGCAGGATTTATTGCAATGTTAATTGCATTTGCCCCTACTTTAATTGCATATTATTTTGCATATTTTGAACTCTATGATCAATTAGTATTACACAAAAAATCTACTTCTAGAATAAAAAGAATTTTAGTAAAAAGAGTGTTTGATAAAAGACAACCTGTTAAAGAAATTAAAAGAAAATTTCAAAAAAATAAATTGGTTAAGAAAAAAATAGTTAAGAAAAAAGTTATTAAAAAGAAAAAATAGTTTTTTTAATGCGACCACTGGGAATTGAACCCAAGCCTCGTCCTAATTGCAGATTTGCTAAGTTTTGTTTTCTATCTTGTTGAAAACAAGATAAATTCTTTCACGAGCCTTAGCAAGGCTCTGGCAAGGACGAATCATAACCACTAGACTATGGTCGCATTTATTATTTCAAATAACCTTTGGTTATTATAGTATATTTTATTAGAATTCTTTTAAATATATTACTTACACATATCTTTTTTTTACTGCAAATAAACCTAGTAAAAGAACAGCTATTCCAATTAATAGTGCAAATAAAAATATTTCAGGCCTAGAAATTAAAGTTGTAGTAATTCCTTCTCTTTTTGTATTTGGAATTTCTTGAACAATTACATTTTCACGGATTTCTATTATTTCAATATTTCCGTTTTTTATTGGAACAATTTCTTTTTGATATATTTGACTTATTGTCTCTATTTCTAAATATTGTTTTTCTTTAACAAGATCAATTTCCTGTCTGACATTTTTTCTTTCAAAAGGCCCAATTTCGCTGACCCATGAATAATTATTGTTACTATTATTCAAATCAATTTTTACTGTTTGAACTTCGCTTAACTCATTGATTAAAGTTATTTCAAGTATTAATAATTCTTTAGTAGTTATTGGAGTAACATCTCGCACATAAACTGTCCCGTTTTCTACTACTGGGCCTGGTTTTATTTCAAATTCAATTTCAAGAGGCTCTGCAAGAGAATTAAAAATAATTTGTCCTTTTGCAATTTGATTATTTTTTAAATCAATTTTTGGATAAATTCTAAATACAACTTCTTTTTCTTCTCCACTTTGAAGGATTACGGATTTTGTATCTTCTTGTATTAAAATTTGAGAATAATTTTGTCTTGCAATAATTGGAGCAGTTAGTATTCCGCTAGTTTTATTTTTAATATTTATTTTAATTTCATTCCATTTATTTGCAATTAATTCTTTATTATTTGTTGTTAATTGGGCATGTGAGAAAAATTTTTTGTTTTTTATGTTTACTTCTGGAAGTGTTTGAGTTTGAAAAGTAATTTTTGCGTTTTTTGGATAAACTGCTTTTGCTACTGATAAAGAAACATCTTTGAATGCTCCAATTTTTATGTGAGTAGCATCAACAAACCCGGCTTCTCTAAAAGTAGGGTCACTTGCTAACCATCCATATTCTTTATGATATACTTCTATCCAAGCGTGGTTTCCCCAGTTTAATCCATCAAATGTAATTCCCACAGCAACTCTTGTTGGTATTCCTTTAGCTCTTAAAATTGCAGCTGCTAAATTTGCAAATTCATCACAAACTCCTTTTTTTTCAAGAAGAGTGTTTATTGCAGACTGTTGAAGTAAATAATATTTTTGAAAATCAGTATCTTTTGCATACTCAACATAATCATTTACCCAAAATATAGTTTCGTTTAGTGTTTCAACAAATTTATCGCTTCTAAATTTATTAAATGCAACAGTTTTTATTTCGCTAGAATCACTTTCAATTTTCTCAGTTCCATGTAAGTAAATTTCAAATTCTTCAGGATATCCATTAATATCATAATCAGTTAAATTATGAATTATTGATTGTGTTTGAATATCTGCAATAAGTTCATAATCAAATTTACCATTTTGATTAATACTAAATTTTGCATATTTATTTCCAAATTCATCTAATATATAAGTTGGAAAAATTATACTATCATTAATATATAATTTTTCTGAAACTACTTTTACTTTTTGAAATTCACTTTCTTGGTAAGTGAGTACAGTTAATTCTACAACTTCACCAGTTGCTAGTTCTTTAATTTCTCCAAATCCATGCATTTTTACAGTTGCGTCTAAATTTGAAATTGTTGTTGAGTAAAAGCTTTCACTTGCTACAAATGAAATTAAAAGAATAAATAAAATAAATAATATTTTTTTTCTCATTAAGAAGTTAAGTTGTTTGGGGTTTTTAAGTTTTAGTTTTTATAAAAAGAATAGTGGGCCGAGACGGATTCGAACCGTCGACTCTCACCTTGTAAGGGTGATGTCATAGCCGCTAGACCACCGGCCCAATTAATTATTT
>CAZBHA010000005.1:21649-22673 GCA_964491675.1 uncultured archaeon | reverse complement strand
ATGTATATGTTCCTCACGTATCTGCATTAGGATATACTGATGAAAAAGAATATAATGTTGCAATGTTCAGATTAAATGAATTAGTTGCTCCAACAGGAACACCTGCTTTTGGAGATACTGATTTCTATATTAATACTGCAACAGGAAATGTATTAAATGTTGAATCAGTTAAAAATGATTTAAACACAACATCATATCCAAAAGATTCATATAATGGAAGATGGACTGACTCAATTAGAGATGGTTCTGATTATCTGTTAGAAGGAATTACTGAATATGGTACTGAAATAGTTTCAGACAATTCATTATTCACAATAATGTTACCTGAAGAAAGAAGACAAGCAATTTTCTTTTTAGGAACTTCTGGAACTTCAACAACAACTCTTGGTGGAACATCATTCACTGACGTTGCTAGCGGAGCTTCACAAACTAAAGGTGGAGTAACTGTAACTATTGATGGAGTAAGCGGAAGCGCAGAAGGAGCTAGCGGAGTTGCTATGGTAAAAGCAGGTAACTTAGTTAGAACTGATGCACAAAGCGGAAAGTCAAGATCAATAATCGTTGGTGGATTCGCAGTTAACGCTATGGCAAAAGACCTAGAAGTAACTAACGGAAACACATTAGACGAATTATTAATCAACAGCGGAGATTATGTTGCTGCAGTTTTAACTAGCGGAAACATAGTAGTTGCTGGAATGACAGCTGCAGACACAGGAAGTGCTGCAAGTGAATTAATCAACGCTTTAGAAGCATTGATTTAATTAATACAATTTGAAGAAAAATGTCCCCCTCAAAAGGGACATTTTTTCTTTCTTTTTTTTTAAAATATTTTTTTTTAATAATTTTAATTTAGCATTATTATTAATTTTAAGTTTCTTGATTTTAAATTTTTTATTTTTAAATTTTTATTTTTTTTAATTTAAAATTTTAAACCTTTTAATTTAGTTTGATTTTTAATGGTTTTGTTTTAATTTTTATTTATGCAAAAAAAGAAAACTAACTTGAAAAAAAAGATAGTTAAAAA
>CAZBHA010000005.1:18564-21549 GCA_964491675.1 uncultured archaeon | reverse complement strand
TAAAGAAGTAAATAAAGAAGTAAATAAAGAAGTAAATAAAGAAGTAAATAAAGAAGTAAATAAAGAAAAAGAAGTAAATAAAGAAAAAGAAGTAAATAAAGAAAAAGAAGTAAATAAAGAAGTAAATAAAGAAAAAACTAGTTTTTTTAAAAGAATTGATTTTAAATTAGCACTACTTGTTATTTTAGCAATTGTTTTATTAGTACTTGTTGTTTTATTTGCTAATCCTTTAGGAGGATATACTTATTTTTTTAATAGGGGTGGAATAAATTATTATTCCAATGTTTTAACTCCTAATGAAAGTTTTACTCAATTAAAACAACAAAGTGTTGTTTATGTTTCTCCTATTTTAGAAGAAAATAAAGCTAGTCCATATTTTACAAATGCAATGAATTTATGGCAAATAGTTTTAATTGGAAATAAAATTACTCCTATACAATTAATTAGAGTTACAGAAAACAAAGAATTAATTTATTGTTATACTAATTTTGGAAATGTTACTGATAGTAATCAAATTTCTATTGAACAGTGTAATAGTGTTTTAAATAATAAAGAAAATTTTGTTATTTTTATTGAAGAAGCAAATACTGGTGTTTTTTTAGAAAATAATAGAATGACAATTAGTTCAAGCGAAGTTCAAGCGGGGCAAGTAAATTTTACAGTTATTAAAGAAATTTTTACAAATGCTCAAGAAATTTTAGATATGGTTAATCAAAAAATTTATGGAATAAATTAGTTTTTTTTAAACCGATTACTTTTAAATATCATTTTTGATTAATTTTAATATGATTAAACTTTCTTTTTTAAAAAGAACTGTGCTTGGAATAATTTTGGTAGTGTTAATTATTTTATTGATTATTAGTTTAATTTTACCATTATCATTTACTTTAATTATTGTAAATTTTTTCCTTCTTTATGTAATGGTTCTTTTTTTATTAATTTATGTTGATAAAGGAAATTTTGGAAAAATAAAACAACCAAAAATATTAGAAAGTGTTACCATTTTAGTTCCGGTATATAATTCAATAGGGACTATAAAAAATTGTATTGCTGCAGTTAAAAACATAAATTATGCTGGAAAACTTGAAATTATCATAGTTGATGATGGGAGTACTGATGGTTCAAGAGAATTTTTAGAAAAAGTGCGTGGAATAAAATTAATTAAAATGAAAAAAAATTCTGGAAAAGCAACTGCACTTAACACTGCGTTAAAACAAGTTAAAACAAAATTTGTTGCTTGTATTGATTCCGATACTTATCCTGAAAAAGATCTTTTGAACAAAACTTTGGGTTATTTTGAAGAAGAAAATGTTAATGCGGTTACTTGTTTAATTTTGCCTGATAAAAAAGAATCAGTTATACAAAAAATACAATTTTTTGAATATGCTGTTAGTTTTGGTTTAGGGTGTACAATTTTTTCATATTTGGATTCAATGTCTGTAATTCCTGGGCCAATGACGATTTTTAAGAGAAGTGTTTTTGATGAAATTGGTTATTATGATACAAAAAATTTAACTGAAGATATGGAAATTGGTTTAAGACTTCAAAGATTTCATAAAAAAATTAGGGTATGTTATGAAGCTAGAGCATATACTGATATTCCAAATACTTGGCAAAAATTATTCAAACAAAGAGATCGTTGGTATAGGGGCAGAATTTTTAATTTAATGAATTATAAAGATTTATTTTTTAATACTAAAAATAAAAATTTGGGTTTTTTTTCAATCCCATATCTTTTTTCGTTAGAATTAATTTCGATGCTTTTACTAGTTAGAATAGCTCTTATGGCAGTTAATAATGTTTTTGTTTTTTTGAGTTCTGAAGTGCTTTCCTTTTCTTTAACGAACACTATTTTAATAACTGCCCCTCAAATTTTTGTAACATCGACGATGGTTTTTTTCTTTTTTTTCTATTTAGTGGTGTTTTTATATATCTATTTAGCAATAAAAATGGTTGGATATAATCCTAATATTAAGGATATTGTCGTAATATTAATAAATATCTTGTTGTATCCTTTATTTATCACTATTGTTTATGGGCAAAGTTTTTTTAAAGAATTATTGGGGGTGGGAGCTAAATGGGAAAGAGTATCTATTTAATAGCGTTTATTGCTCTTATTGCAATTTTTTCTGTAACTTTTTTTTCAATAAAATTACATGATAATCAAACTTTTTATAATATTAATGAACAGTTAAGACAAATTCAGCTTGAAAATCAATTTGAAACAATATTTTCTAGTTTAGAGGGGGATACTGAAATATATTGTGAAGCAAGAAATATTCAATTATCTTTAATTACTTCTAGATTAGAAAAATTGAATTTTGAATTAATTGCACAAAAAGATCCTTTTTCAGAAAGTTATATTTCGACAAAAAAATCTTTTCTTATGACAAATTTATTACTATATTATAATGTTATTAAATCAAATCAAGATTGTGATAATAATATTATTCCTGTAATTTATTTTTATGCAGAAGATAAATCTTGTGAAGTTGAATGTAGGACGATTGAAAATCAACTTGAAAAGTTAAAAATAAATTGTCCAAATTTAAGAGTTTTTGCTTTTCCTTATAATTGGGATCAATTTGAATTTTCTAAAATAATTGAAAAAGAATTTGAAGTAGAAAAAGCAGGAACAATAATTATTAATGATAAAAGATTTGATGCACTTACTTCTCAACAAGATTTAATTAATGCATTAAATTGTAATTAGTAAATTTCTTCTTTTAATAATTCTCTTAAAACTGTAGTTGCATAATTTCCTTTACTTAAAAAGAAAGAAATTACTAGCGCTTTTTTTCCAATGTTAAATTCATCATCTTCTATTTTTAATAATTTAAAGTTTTTTGGGAAAAGGGCAATTTGTTTTTTATTTCCCTTTAGGATGGTGTATTATCATCAGTATTGTCTTAACAGTTATATTGCATATTTTCAGGGGATAATATTAACTGGCAAAATAATTTAAATAAATTTAATGAGGTTGCA
>CAZBHA010000005.1:0-18554 GCA_964491675.1 uncultured archaeon | reverse complement strand
TGCTACTTAACTCACTTAAACTTTTTATTTTAAAAAAACTAAAATCAATTTTTTCTTCAATAAGTATTTCTTTTTCAATTTCTCCCATTAATCCAAGCGAAAATTTTGTTTCATATCCTATTAAATTTGCAGTTGGAATTCCATCTTCTAAAATATCGTCTTTGGTTGGAAGTAATGCTTTTTCTTTTAAAATAGAAATTCTTTTTTCAATAATTTTATTAAATAAATAACTTTGGTAAGCATGTGTAAAAAGATATTGAGTTTTAAGTGGTAAATTACTAAATGCTTTTAAAAAATTAGTTGGGTCTTTTGCTAGAGGATTTAGCATTGCTTTTTCTTGGCGACAATCTTCTGGAAATTCTTTTAATGCGGCTTTATAGTCAAGTGTTTTTGCTAAATTAATTCTTGCATTTTTTATGTCTTCTTTTTCTTCAGCATAAGTTTTTGTTAAATATAATATTACTGCTTCCTTAAAATTTTCTTTTAATAATGCTTTTCCAACCTCATGAGTTACATTTCTTTTTCCACCAAAACGCTGTGTTCCAAAAAAATTTGGAATTCCATTTTCTATTTGTTTAATAAAATCATTAACAATTTTTTTTATTTCTTCTTCATTCTCACTTATATTTCTAATAGTTATTGTAAATTGATTTCCGGCTAAATCCCCCAGTTCTATTCGCTCTCCCCAAACGGGGTCACGCAGTTCCATTCCTTTAACTCCAAAACTTTTTATTTTGTTAATGTCTGGACGATAAATACTAATTCTTTGTGAAGTGATTGCTCGTTTGTCTTTTAATCCGCCGTATCCAATTCTGTTTCTTCCAGAACTAGTTCCTCTTGCAAGTTGAGAAATTGCTCTATTAGTATCAGTATTTATTTTTTCAAGAGTTAAAATTAAATTATCTTTATTTAAATTATTTTCTGCGATTACCATTTCTTTTCTAGTTTCTCTTTTTTCAAAAGGAGTGTTGAATCTTTCTACACTACATTTTTTTTCTACTCCGTCTTCTAAATAAACTTCTTCTACGATGAAATCAGAGTATCTTTGTTTTACTCTTCCTTTTAGCGCAGGGGTTGTTGTTAAATAATTCATAAAATTAATCACTTAAAAAATTAGTAACGTAGTATTGCCCCTACTCCACCAAAACCTTCAAAGAATTGTTTTCCTTGATTTGTTTCTGTACTTATTACTCGTACACTTGCTCCAATTGATTTTGCTTTTTCAACCATATATTCAATATAATCAATTTCTTCAACAATTTCTACTTTAGAATTACATTTGCTACAAACTACTTTTGATTCATTAAAGTTAGTAACATCTTTTATTATTTCTATTTCTTCATTTTCGCAGTGACCGCATTCTTTTTTTATTACAATCCAAGGAATATCTTCTGAAAGAATTAAAGTTGCAACGCGTGCTTCATCAATTGTTTTTTCTACTTCGCTAGCTCCATAAGTAGCAAGTCCTCCTTTTGCAATAGTGCCTAAAAAACTATCTAAAATTAATTTTTCTTTCATTAGTTCTGTATCTTTTAATAAATCTTCACTTCGCTGAACTAGTTCTCTAATTCCACCTTCATCGGTGTATGAAGTATCTACTACTCCAACAATTTTTTTTGTGAGTTCGTGATGAATTACTCCTTTGTCCATAAAATATTGTTTTGTCATTCCTGGTCCACCAACAATAATTCCTTTAATTTTTTTTACATCTGCTTCAAAATATTTGTTGAATTTTGCACCAATTCTTTTAAAGAAATCTTGCATTGCTTCTTCTCTTAATCGTTCAAAACGCTGTGAACTTTGTCCACCGGCTCTAGTTTTTCCTGGGACCATTGAAGTGAATGTTGCAAGAATGTGATAATTTTTTCCAATTAATTGTGCAACTGTTGCTTCATTTTTATCTAAAACAAGAAGAGCATAATATTCATCGGGAACTACCATTTCTAAAAGTGGATCTAAATGAAAACTAGAGTCACACCAATATAATTTTGTTTTTAAATCTTTAAGTGGGTGAATTGTAAAAAGTCGTATATCACTTCGACCATCAACCTCACTCACATTTCCACTAAAAATAACAATTCCTGTTGGGGGTAATTTAAAATCAATTTTTTTTAAAAAAACAATTATTTTTCGTAGTGCCCCCTGAACATTTTTTCTATTAGTTGGACTTTTAATATTTGAACTTTGATTTATTTCTTCGTTTAGTTGATTCATTACAGTACTTCTATCAGTTCCAAAAGGGATGTAAAGAGTAATTAATTCAGTGTGTCGTCCTTTGTGTTCGCCTAAAGCTTTAAGTTTTTTCTTAAAAACTGACAATTCTGCATCGTAATTTGTGTCTTTTTCCATTTTGTTCACCAAAAATTTTTAAACTAGAACTTCCTAATAAATTCGGTTAAAATAGGTTTAATAAGTTTTTGGAGTTGCATTTTTTGCCACTACAAAATTTGTTAAATATTTTAATAAATATTTGATTTGTGAGTAAAATATAATGGTGAAATAAATATGTTTGATATGTTTAATGAAAATAATTCTTCAAATTATGAAACCCAGAATAGTGTTAATGATTCTTATTCATCTAGTTCTAGTTCAAACTCTAATTCAAATTATTCTTCAAGTAAAAAAGGTTTTGTAATAAGTGTGGGTGGGAGTTTTTTTATTTCAGAAAAAATTTTAATAGATAAAATAAATGATTTTTGTAATTCTATTAATGAACTGAGTAGTGAGTTTAATTTTGTTTTAGTAATTGGTGGTGGAAGAACTGCTAGGAATTATCAAGAAGCTGCTAAAGAAATGGGTGCAAATAATTTTGAACTTGACTCAATTGGAATTGCATCAACTAGACTTAATGCAATGCTTTTTTTTAATAAAATAAATAATATTAATAATGTAGTTTTAACTAATGTGCGGGATGCAAAAGAAGTTTTAAATGCTGGAAAAATCCCCATTTTTGGTGGACTTAGTGAAGGACAAACTACCGATGCTGTTGCTTCATTAATTGCAGAATATTTAAATTTTGATTTTATTAATTTAAGTAATGTTGATGGTATTTTTGATACTGATCCAAATCAAAATCAAGATGCTATTTTATTTAAAGAACTTTCATTTAATGATATGAATTATTTACTTAAAGAAAAATTACTAGTCCCTGGACAACACTTATTTGTTGACCCTCAAGCAGCATCTATTTTATCAAGAAGTAAAATAAAATCATTTTTTTTAAATGGAAATCATTTGGAAAATTTTAAAAATTGTTTAAAAGGGTATGATTACAAGGGAACAATAGTTAGTGATATTAGTGATGTGATCCAAAAAGAAAATACTATCGAAGAAAAATTTTCTAGGGTTGAAGTAGACGAAGAAAATGAAGAATTTGAACAAGATTATTCACAAGATCAAGATGATGATGAAGAAATTGATCCAAGAAAAATTGATTTTGGTAAGGGCTACTGAAAGTGCCCACACGTGTCGCTTTAGTGAGAAGGCGAGATGAAGAAATTGATCCAAGAAAAATTGATTTTGGAAGATAATTATTTTAAGTTAAATTAATTAAAAATTTGTTAATTTTTGAAATTTAAAACTATTAATAAAGTTTTTCAATCATATTTAATTAGTATTTGAAGTATTATACTTTTTAATATTTAAATTAATTTGAATTTATTAAATTTATGACTTTTGTAGATTATAAACAGCTAGATCAAAAGATTTGGGAGCTTTCAAATTCGGCTCAATTGAATTTACTTTCTTATATTAATCCAGTAAATATTAATGAAGAGAAAATAAAATTTTTAAGTGAATTTAAAAAAGGAAATGAATATAATCCAAGTTTTAAATATAAATCAAAAAATCCATTGTATAATTATTTTGCATTAAAACCAACTTTTGAAACTTATAAAAGTGAATTAAAAGAATTATTAAAAAATATGGGTGAGGGAGCTTTTAGTTTACTTTGTGAAGGAAAAATTCTTGATTTAATAGAACGCATTGAATTATTGAAAAGTGTTGGTACTACTAATTTTTCTGAAAATTCAAATAGTTTTTTTGGTGCACCAGATAATAAACTTTATAAAAGTGCATTAAATATAATAAATAAAGAAATTAAACCAAATACTTCAAGAAAAGTTTCTCTAAATGAAGCTCAAACTGTGATAAAAAAATTTTTAGCAAAAAAGAACATAAATTATAAAATTGTTTTAAGAGATTCTTCTAGTTCAAATTTTTCAGTATTTCCTAAAATTAAAACGCTTTATATTAATAAAAATATAAAATTTAATTCTGACTCTTTAAAAAGAGGAATTGCGCATGAAATTGAAACACATATTTATAGATATGAAAATGGTCTTACTCAACCATATTCTATTTTTGCACTTGGAACTTCTAAACAAACCTTGGAAACTGAAGAAGGGTTAGCCGTAAATATGGAGTTATCAAAAAATTTGGAAATTGAAACTCAATTAAAAATTTATGCTGGAAGAGTTGTTGCAATAAATTTAGCAGCTAAAAAAAGTTTTTATGAAACATATAAATTCTTAATCGATTTTTTTCCAGAAGAAGAAGCATTTGAATTTACCCTTAGAGCAAAAAGAGGTACGTTTAAAACTTTTGAACCTGGTGCTTTTACAAAAGATTTGCTTTATTTTAGGGGAATGTTTGTTGTTAGAGATTTTTTAAAAGAAAATCCAATTAGTGATTTGTATTATGGAAAATATTCTGTTAGTGAAACTTCTTTAGTAAAAAATGTTGCTGGAATAAAACATCCAAAATTTTTACCGGATTTTAAGGGAGGCATTAAATGAAAATATTGTGTGTTTTATTAAGTGATAGTGCAGATTATTTTAGGATTAATGCTAAAACTCCTTTTAGGCGAGAAGTATTAAATTTAGCTTACGCTAATTTTGCAAAAATTGGTAAAAAATTTGGTTTTGAAGTTATTTTTGCTAAATTTAATAATTTAAAAGGTGCCAAAATAAATAAATATTGGTTTTTTGATAAAAAGTGGGTTTTATCTAATAAAAAAGTAAATCCTGATTTATTTTTTGACAAATTTGAGTTGGGAAAAAAACAAACTATTCTTAAAAAGAAATTATCTAAAAAAAGTATTTTAATAAATAATTATAATTTAGAAATTTTTTGCAAAGATAAATTTGCGCAATCAGAAGAATTTTCTAATTTTATTACTAAAACTTATTTTGTAAAAAATAAAAAACAGTTTTTAATGTCAATTAAAAAACTTAAATCTGAAAGATTAATTTTAAAACCAAGGTTTGGTTTGGGTGGGGTTGGAATTAAAATTTTTGATAAAAATAATTTGCCAAATTTTTCACGAGGGGAATATGTTATTCAAGAATTTTTAGATTCTTCAAAAGGAATTCCAAAAACTAAAGTGAAAAATATTCATGATCTGCGCTGTGTTGTTTTAAATGGTAAAATAATGTATTCTTTTGTTAGGGTATCGCAAGGGGGGCTTATGGCCAATATTAATCAAGGGGGAAAAATGGTTACTATCCCAATTCCTAAAAAAATCAAAAAACTTGTTAAATTAATTGATAAACATATGAAAAAGTTTGGTTTTAGGTTATATTCAACCGATTTCTTTTTTGCAAATGGGAGATTTTATTTAATTGAAATAAATTCAAAACCAGGGTTTGATGTTTGTGGAGATTTTGGTTATGCTTGGGCAGAAAATTCTTTTTTTAAAAACTTTTTTAAAGAGTTAAAAAAAATTAATAAATAAATGTTGCTTTTTTAATAAAATAAATCTAATTTATAATTTTCATATTTTTCTTGATCTAGTAAATATTTTACTTCGCTAGCATTTATCAAAGGCTTTTTCCAATTAAAAAAATCATCAATTGAAAGCCTAGGGCAAGCTGTGCTAATATAGGCTCCAGCATTAATTCCAAGTAATTTGTCTTCGCTAATATGGTCCATTACATAAATTTTTGCACTTTTCCCGTTCATTATAAGTTCAGTTTTTATTTTTTGGGCAACTAACATTCTTTCTTGTCCAATTTTTGAAGAAACTAAAATTGCATAATTTTGTGCATCTTTTGCTTTTTCAATTAATAAAATTCTTTGACGTAAAAATTTATTTTTTTCTTCATTTAATTCACTAATTTTTTCACTAAATGGATTACAAATTATTACTTGAGTTTGTGTAGAAAAATGAATTCCAAGCGGGTGAAATAAACCATCTCCAAAATAAACAATATTTTTTGTTTTTGGAACAGCACTATAATTACAACCAAGTGCTTGAGCCTCAACTACTCTTATTCCAGTTTTTGTTAATGTATTAATTTTATTTTTTTCTAATTCATTTTTTATTTTTGGAATATAATTTAGAAATTGTGCAGTAGTAATTAAACCAATTTCATTAATCTTTTTTTCTTTTAAATAATTAATTAATTTTTTTATTAATAAGTCAAAATTTTTAAGTTCATAATCAAGGGGTAAATAAATTACTGGAAGTTCGCTTATTTTTGTAAATTCGTTATGTCCAATATGAAGTATTGCATCGCATTTTAGAGTTTTTGCTTCATTTAGTTTTATATCACAAGCTCCAAAACAAGGGCTCATTTCGCTAATCACTTCAAAATTTTCTTCTTCAAGAGTTTGAATGATACTTTCAGTTTGTACTTTTAGTCCTTCTGGAATTTGAAGTAATATTCTTTTTGCGTTTATTTTTTTTAGTTCTTTTATTGAACTGGTTAAATCTACTTGTAACATAAAATAAAGTTTCTAAAGAACTATTTTATTACTTTTGTTTAAAAGAAGTGTCCTAGTAGTTGTGTGTTTTAATGATTAGTTTAAATTATTTATTTTATTTATTAAGTCTTTTTTTAATTCGCTTTTTTTAGTTTTGTTTAAAGTAAACAATTTTTTTTCTATCATTTTTTCTGAAATTGTAAAAATATAATTAGTTTTTATTACAGAGTCTTTTATTGCTCCGTCTTGTTTAGTTAATTCAATACCTTTCATGTTTTTGTTACTTGTAATCCCTGCGACTATTATGTTGTCAAATTCTTCAAATATTATAACACAGGGTCTTTTTTTTATTTCAAATGTATCAGTAAATTGAATATTTGCTAAAACAACATCGCCGCTATTAAGCATTTTCCCAATCCTCATCACTTTTATTATTCCAAAGTTCTTTCATTTTTTCTTGTTGTATTTTGTGTAAAAATTCATCATATTGATTTTTCATTTTAATTGATTTATATATTTCAGTCATTTCACCAATTAGTTCAGAATAACTTTGCCTTTCATATTTTTTATTTTCTTTTAATTTTTCTAAAATTTCTTTTTTTATTTGAATAGTAGTAACTTCAGCCATATAATCACTATATAACTAATATATAACCAGTATATAACTCTTTTGTGACTTACTTGCCAGTTATCTTCGTAAAAGTCTTTGAATTATTGATTTGTTTTCTTTTTTATTTAAAAGTTCAAGTAATTTCTTTTTTTCTTCAAGCATTACAACTTGTCTAATTGTATCTACTGCATCAATATTTGCAGAAACCGAATCAATTCCCATCCAAACTAGTTTTTTTACCATTTCTGGGTTACTAGCAGCTTGTCCACAAATACTTGTTGTTACTCCTGCCTTTTTACATCTTTTAATTACATATTCTAATTGTTTTAAAATTGCAGGGTGAAGTTCATTAAATTGTTTTTGAACTTTTTCATTATTTCTATCTATTCCTAAAGTTAATTGAGTTAAATCATTTGTTCCAAATGAAACAAAATTAATGTGTGGGATTAATTCATCAATTATCCAAATTGATGCTGGAGTTTCAATCATTACTCCAAATGACACATCTTCTTGAAGCCCAATTTCTTTTGCAATTTTTTTTGCTTCTATTACTTCGCTTAAATTAATTACAAAAGGAAGCATTATTCCAACATTCTTGCAAGTTCCTGCTTGTCTTAATTCTTTTATTGCTAAAAGTTGGGCCTTAAACATTTCTGGTTTATCAATATCTCTGCGTATTCCATGCCATCCAAGCATTGGGTTATCTTCTTTTATTTCTTTTTCTCCGCCAATTAATTCTTTGTATTCATCAGTTCGTGCGTCAAATGTTCTAAACCAAACTGGGCCTTCAAACTTTTCAGCAACTCTTTGTATTCCTTCTTTTACTACATTTTTTAATTCAACTTGTTTTCCTTGTCTAATAAATTCAGCAGGGTGCATTCCACTACTTGTAACCATGTGTTCTGCACGAAGAAGTCCAACTCCGTCAGCTTTTGTTGCAGCAGCACTCTGAGCAGCATCGGGCAGAGCAACATTTACCTTAACTTTAATACTTAAATCTTTTAAAATATTTTTTAATTCATCAAGTTCTTTATTTTTTTCACTCTCATTCATTGTTTCAAAATTAGTATTTCCAAAATCTTTTGTTAATTTTAATATTTTTTCTTTTATTTTTTGTGAATTAGTGCTAGTAGCTTTTTTAAGTAATCCTTTTTCAATATTATCAACTTCACTATTTTCAATAACATTTATTTTTTCTTCAACATGTGTGATGTTTGTTTCGCCTAAATATATTTTTCCAGTGTATCCATCAACAGTTACAGTTTGCCCATCTTTAAGTACTGTTGTAGCATTTCTTGTTCCAACCACTGCCGGAATTCCAAGTTCGCGCGAAACAATTGCAGCATGAGCTGTTCTTCCACCTTCGTTAGTTATTATTGCGCTAGCTTTTTTCATTACAGGCACCCATGATGGAGAAGTCATTGTAGTTACTAAAATATCGCCAGTATTTACTTTTATTATATCATCAATTGTTGGAACTACTTTTACAATTCCACTTACTATTCCTGGAGAGCCAGCAAGTCCTTCTAAGATTGCAGTTTTTCCTTCACTTTCAATTTTTTTTATTTGTTCTTTTTCTTCTTGTTGTGAAATAGTTTCGCCTTGTTTTCCAATATCAAGAGTTGTTATTGGTCTAGCTTGTACAATATAAATTTTATTTTTTTCAGTTGCCCATTCTATATCCATTGGTTTTTTGTAATGTTTTTCAATTTCATAACCTATTTTTGCAAGTTCAATAATTTTTTCATCACTTAACTTTTGTAAAGTTGCTTTTGTTTCCCCAAGTTTTATTTCAACATTTTTTCCACTTTCGCGAATTAACATAAAATCTTGATAATTAATTTTTTTATTTTTTAAATCAAAATTGTTTTTTGTTACAATATAATTGTCTGGAGTAACTGATCCTGAAACAATTGTTTCTCCTAGTCCAAATCCTGCTTCAATAACTATTTCTTCTAAATTTCCTGTAGGGTCTGCAGTAAACATTATTCCACTTATTTCGCTATCAACCATTTTTTGTACAACTGCACAAAGTCCAACTTTTTCTGTTTCAAATCCTTGCTTTTTTCTATAGTATACTGCTCTAGCTGTAAATAGTGATGCCCAACATTTTCTAACTGCATCAATTAAAGAGTCCTTTCCAATTATGTTAAGGTAAGTATCTTGTTGTCCTGCAAAACTAGCTTCAGGCAAATCTTCTGCAGTAGCACTGCTTCTAACTGCAACAAAGGTGTTTGCTTTATTATTTTCAATTTCATTTAGTTTATCATAACTTTCTAAAATTTCTTGTTTTATATCATCAGGCATTGGAGTTTTTCTAATTAAAATTCTTATTTCTTTAGTTATATTTTCTAAAACTGCAGTTTGTTCAACATTAATTGAATCTATTTTTTGAATGATTGTTTTTTGAATGCCTGTGCTTTTTACAAAGTTAAAATAAGCTTCACTTGTAACTACAAAACCATTTGGTACTGGAAAATTATTTTGCACCATTTCGCCTAATGATGCTCCTTTTCCACCAACTTGGTTAACATCATTCATTGTAACTTGGTTAAACCATAAAATATTAGCCATTTAATATATGGAAGTGATTAAGCTATAAAAAGCTTTTGCTATTTTTTTAAACTCTAGTAAAAATTAATTTTAAGCTTCTTCTATATCATCTTTGTATTCAATCATTTTGCCCATTTTTGTTGAGTATTTCATTGCGTCTAAATTTTTTGGAGATTTTTTATTATTTATTAATTTAAAGAATTTTTCAAAATCAATCCAAGTATTTTTTTTGTATTTTTTCTTTGCTAGCATTATTACTTTGCTTGGTAAGTGTTCACTAACTAGTTCATAATTTTTTAAGTGTTTTAAAATTTTTAAGCCAAATTCTTTAATATATTCATGATCTGGTGCTGCTTCTTTTGCAAGTCTATTTCTTGCTTCGCCCACATACATAAATGCTTTTATTTCAACAAAGTCAAATTTTCCAAGTTTTATTAATTTTGCATAATTTTCTTCTTCAACATCATTCACGCCTTTTACAATAGTTAATCTAGTTGCGGTCCTATACTTTTTTTTAGCAGTTTCTTTTATTGAATCAATGTAGCGTTTCCAATAATCTGGATAAAGTGGTTTATCAAGTTCTTTTAATATTTTTTTATTTGGTGCATCTAAACTTAAATAAAGTTGAGTTATTGTATTTAAATTTTTAATTGCTTTTGGATATTGTGCGTTAGTAACAATAAAAGTTGAAATTTTTTGTTCATGAAATTTTTTACAAATTTCATTTATTTTGGGATAAGTTATTGGTTCTCCACTTAATGATAGAGCAACATGTCTTATAGTTTTACTTTCTTTAAAAATATTTTTTGGGGTATTTTCTCTTCCTCCAAATCCAGTCAATAATGTTTGATGTGCTTTAATACTTTCATTAATTATAAAATCAGTGTCGTCAATTTCCCAAACCCATTCTTTTTCAACAGGAGCTTTTGTTCCCCTCCAACAAAATTCACATCTATTAGCACAACTTAAATTTGTACTCATTTGTAAACATTGATGGCTCTTAATTCCATAAAATTTTAATTTGTAGCATGCGCCTCTTCCTTTTAGAACACTTTTTGTCCAACCACAAACTTTTACTGCACTGTGGTTTCCAACAGTTCGGTATGCTTGATGTTCAAGTTCTTTTTTATGTGCGGGGCTTATTTGAATTTTTAAATTTGGACTGTTCAATTTGTTTAATTTCATATTAATTTTTCAATGGGGAAGTAATTAAAAAGTACCTTTTTTATTGTTTTGTAATTATAACGTCGCTTAATTTTGTTTGTCTTATTTTTTCTAGTTCTTTTTCATTTTTTTCTAGTTCTTTTTCACTTTTATTACTTTTAATCAATTTATTTAAAACAATTGAAGCAGTTATGTCCCCAGTCACATTTATTACAGTTCGACTCATATCTAAAATTCTGTCAAATCCAATAATTAATGCAATTCCTGCTATTGGTACTCCCACACTACTTAAAATTGCTGCTAAAATTACTATTCCAACACCAGGGGTTCCGGGTGCTCCAATACTTGATCCAATAACTGTTATAATAATTAATAAAAGTGCGCCAAGTGCTAGTTCAATTCCAAAAACTTGTGCTAAAAAAACTATTGCAATTGTTTGATAAATTGCAGTTCCGTTCATATTAATTGTAGTTCCAATTGGAATAACAAATTGTGAAATACTACTTTTAACATTAAATTTGTCTTCGGCAGTTTTCATAGAAATTGGCATTACTGCTGCAGAACTTGAAGTTGAAAATGCAAGCAATTGTAGCTCTTTACATTTATTAAAAAAATCAATTGGTTTAATTCCACTAACAAAATAAACAATTAATGCGTAAATTAAAAGCATAATTATTAATCCTATTAAAACAGTTAGTACATAAAACATCATTCCAAATAATATGTCAAATCCAAATTGAATTACTGCTCTAGCCATAAATCCAAATACTGTTAATGGCACTAATACCATTGCCCATTTTATTATTATCATCGAAACTGTTTGTAGTGAACCAAGTAATTCAAGTAATGGTTTTGATTGGTTGGGATTCATATTAATTAATGCGAGTCCAAAGATTACTGAAAATATAATTATTTGTAAAAATTGAGTATTAAGTACTGCACTAAATAAATTTGTTGGTATTATTTGAATTATTTTTTGCGGAATACTTTCATTATTTTCAAATAGTTCAGCTGGATTTTCGATTATTATTTCTGGTTGATAATTAATATTTACATACTGTCCGGGATTTATTAAAAAAACTAATCCTATTCCGATTAATACTGCGATTAATGTGGTTAATAAAAAATATATTATTGTTAAAAGCCCACTTTTTTTTAGTTGTTCAACATTTTCACTTGCAGCAATTCCTCTAACAATTGACGCAAAAACTAATGGAATAACAATCATTTGAATGAGTGCTAAAAAAATATTTCCTGGGAGTGCAAACCATTCTCCAATAATAAGTCCAGTTTCTTTTTCTATTAAACCAGTAGCGGGATTTAATATTATTCCAACAACTATTCCAATAAAAAGTGCAAATAATACTTTTGCCCATAGTTTTGTTTTTATTAAATTTTCAAGTTCTTTGCTTGCATGTTTTAGTGGTCTAGGATTTAAATATTCAAGAGGATGTTTTTTGAAATCTATCATTATCATATTATTATTTAAAAGTATAAAAATCTAATTGACCAAAATTAAATGGTTTATTTAAAACAAAACACACAACTATTAGGACACTTATTATTTAAAATAAAAAATTTTAAAAAAAATAAAAAGAAATTACTTCTTTTTAGCATCTGCTTTTGCATCTTTTTTAGCATCAGTTTTAGTTTCTGTTTTTGCGTCAGGTTTTGCTTTTGCATCAGTTTTTGTAGCAGGTTTTCCTTTAGCGTCTTTCACTTCTTCAGTAGTAACTTCTTTAACTTCAGCAATTTTATCATCTCTACTTTGAGATGGTAGAGTTCCTAAACTTTTAATATCTTCATGGAATTTAACTTCAACATTAACTGCGAATTTTGATTTTGCTCTCATTAGTGCTTGCTTTACTAAATTTTTTTGTTCTTTTTTACAAAGTACACTATAAATTATTTGTCCAGCTTTAACTCTTGCTGCTCTTCCAATTGGTTTACCAAATGAAAGTGTCATTCCTTGTGATACACGATCTGCTCCAGCACCTTGTGCTGCTTTATTTTCTCTTAAAATATTATTTGGTTGTACCCTAACTTTCATAAAAAATCCGTCTTTTCCAAGATCTTTTACAAGTTTTCTGTTTGCTGTCATTCTTACTGCTTCAATAGCATTATCTCGTAAATCAAATCCTTCTTTAACAATTAAATCAGCAACTGTATCATAAGTGCCTTTAGGATTTCCCATATTAAATTGTCTAACTTTTAAAGCTGGTGCTGCTCCAATATAATTTTTTCTTGGAACTTTTATTGCAATTCTAGTATAAGCTCTTTTTTGTTTTTGAGGTTTTCTAAATCCTCGCCCAGTAGAGCAGTTTCCTTTAATGCCCTTTTTTGCATTTCTATAGCATCTTCCTTTTAATAATTAGCCCGCTCACCATTTTTTAGGCCACTTAATACAAAATATCACTTATGAAAGCTTTATAAATATTCTTTAAACAAAAATTTTCTTAATAATTTTAATTTAAAAGTTTAAAGCAGGGCAAGGGAGTCGAACCCCTCTAACTCCCTCTGCAGGGGAGTGCATAACCGCTTTGCTAGCCCTGCAACCTTTTTCAAAGCTTGAAAAAATTCTATTTTTCTTAGCGCGCAAAACAACTGTTTTGTGGTGGTTGGTGAAAGGAAGTTGTTTCATTTTTAATGAAACAGAAAGCATTCACTATTTAACTTAAAAAAATAGATTGCGTTTTATTTAAAAAATAACCTTTTATTAATCTAAAATTACTTGACCGGTAAAGAACTAACTAATAATATAAAACACTTTTCTAGCTAAATTAGTTTATGAAAATAGGAATTTTTTCAGACACCCATTTAGGTTTTGGAAATGATGAACGTAAAGATGAAGCATTTGATAGATTTATTGAATCAATAAAAATGTTTCATGATTTAAAAGTAGATTACATTTTACATGCAGGAGATTTATTTGATCATGCAGTGCCATCTCAAGAAGTGTGGCATAAAACATTTTATTGCTTTAATAAAAATAATGGGGGTTTTTCTACATTAAAAAAATTTGGGTTTAATAAAGATGTGGTTGATGTTAAAGTACAAGGAATTCCAATAATTGCAATCCATGGAACTCATGAATTTAGAGGAAAAGATTTTACAAATGCTTTTGATATTTTAGAAGAAGCAAATGCACTTTGTCACATTCATATTGGTCATGTTAAATTAGAAAAAAATAATGAAGTAGTTTTTATTCACGGTATGAGTGGTGTTCCAGAAAAACATGCTTTGCCACTTTTAGAAAAATATAATCCAAAATCAATAGATGGTGCAACAAATATTATTTTATTTCATCAATCCTTTAAAGAATTTTTGCCTTTTGATGATGATTTGATTGCTTCTTTATCATTAAATGATTTGCCAATTGGTTTTGATTTAATTATTAATGGTCATTTACACTGGAGAGATGAACAAAATATTGAAGGCAAGCGATTTCTTTTAACAGGGTCAACTATTTTTACACAAATGAAAAACTTGGAATCAGAAAAAGAAAAAGGAATTTTTGTTTTTAATACAGTTTCAAAAAGTTTAGATTTTATTCCGTTTAAAAATCAAAGAAAATTATTTTATAATAAAATTTCTTTTAAAGATGTTCATCCTGATGAAGTAAAAAAAGTTGTTGAATTAAAAATAAATGAAATTTTAAAAAATAATTTTGATTTAAAACCCCTTATTAGATTTAAATTAATTGGAACTTTAAAAAAAGGGTTTTCTCAAAAAGATATTAAATTTGATTTGCCAGAAAATAAAGCAATTTTTTCTATTTCTAAAGAATTTAGTGTAGAAGATTTTAAGAAGAAAATGGATTCTTTAAAAAGTTTGCAAAATGAAAAAAAAGGAATAATTGAAATGGGAATTGATATTTTAGAAAAAAATGTTGAAGAAGCAAAAATAGATAATTTTGACACTAGACAAATTTTTTCTCTTTTAGCAGAAGATGAAATTGAAAAGGCAGAAATTGAGCTTCTAAAAGAAAATAATTGATTTTTCGTGTGGTGTTTTTAAATTATTTGTTTAGTTTATTTCTTTAGTTATGGTTAGAAAAAAGAATTTATTTGATTTTTTAGATAAAATACAAAAATCTAATTCTTTTAAATTAATTGATAAGCTTAGTTTTTTTCATATTTTTTTAATTTGGTTTTTAGTTGTAACTGTTTTTGGTTTTATTTATTTTTTTGCAACCAGCGAGTTTTCACAACTTATTTATTCAAAAAATAATTTGCCAGTTGATAATATTTTCGATACTATTTATTTTAGTTTTGTTACTGCAACTACTACTGGTTTTGGTGATATTATTCCTTTAGGTTTTTTTAAAATAATTTCAGTTTTTGAAGTTATTTTTGGTTTACTTCTTTTAGCAATTGTAACATCTAAATTAGTTTCAATAAAACAAAATGCTATTTTAGAAGAAGTTTATGAAATTTCTTTTAACGAAAGAATAAATCGACTAAGATTGGGGTTATTATTATTTAGATAAAATACTGAGCGTTTAATTATTAAAACTGAAGAGAAATTAATTAAACCTCGTGATATAAAATCGTTTAATAATAATTTAGAATCTTTGATTGAAAGTTTAGATGAAATATTTTTTATAATTAGTAAAAAAAGATCTAATAAATTATTAGTTATGCTTGATTCAATAAGTGCTGAATTATTAATAAATGGGACTATTTCTTCATTTGAAAAATTAGTTGAGTTTTTTGAAGCATTAGATGAAAATAATTTAAAATGGAAAACTGAAATTTCTGTAGAGTTAATAGATAAATTATTTCTTTTAAATAAATTAATCTTTTCAAATTTAGAATCTACAAAAATTTCAGGGGATAAAATATCTTTTTTTGAAGAACAAAATGAAAAAATAATTTTAGAATTAAAAAAATTTAAAAGATAAATTTAAATTTTGCATTAAGTAGTAAGTTATTATGCCTAAAAGACCAATTTCAGTTCAAAGACGAGCTAAAAATGGAAAGTTTGCCAGAATTTCTAGTTCAAAAAAACAGCAAGTGTTAAGAAAATTAAGTAATCCATTTAAATCCCTTTCAGATATTGCTAAAGTTACTAGCGTTTCAAAAGCAAGCGTTGTTAATGTAAGCAGAGAAAGTGCTATAAAAAGAATGTCAAAAGAAGAAGCAACAAGGGCTTCTAATAAAAGATTACTGGCTTTACGTAATGAAAAAAGGACTAAAGAAATTGAAAGTTATATTAGGCGATTTGGAATAAAAAATAGTAAAATAAATCCTTCAGGGGTTTCAATAAATCATTTAATGCAGTATTTAAAATCAAGAGGAATTTCTCCAGGAACTAAAAAAAATTTAGAATTATTAATTACTCAAATTAGTAAAAAAGTTGAAAAAGAAACTGGTCTGCCAGTTATTCGTAGAACCAGATCAAGTCAACCTAAAAGAAAATAAGTTTAAGGTAAGAAATCTTTTTTACCAATTTTTTCTGGTAAATAATGTGTTGCAACAAAGTCAAGCTTTCTATTTGCAAGCGCCTGTTGTTCAATTCTAATTTTTTGAGTTAGGGCTTTTTTTAATTGATCTTGCCATTCTTTATTTTGAAACCAAGGATATGCCATCATTTCTTTTGCTCTTTTAATGTCTCCATCTTTCATATTTTCAGTTACGTTTTCAAGTTTGTAAGTTTTTACATCATCAATAGTCATTCCAATATATTTTGCGTCAGGTACTGACATAAATTCAGAGTGTGCAGCAAGTGCCATTGAACCTTGTTTTATTACTGAATAAATGTACCATCCATAAGGGTCTCCATCTGTGAAAACATAAGTTGGTAATTCAAGTTCAGTATGTACTCTGTGGATTAATCTTCTTGCTCCACGAGCAGCTTGTCCCCCAACTCCAAGTAATAAACAGTGATTATCTTTTGGAAATCCTTCTTCAATTAATCTTTCAAACATTGCTTCAGTTTCAACAACAAGTAAATAATCAGCATCAGTTTCTACAATTTCTATTTCTTCAGGTTCTACTCTTGACATTATACTCCATCCACCTCTTCCAAGTTTTGAGGCGTTAAATTCATCGTTAAAGTGCATTTTATCTTTTAATGTAATATTTCCATATAATGTTCCTTTTGGATTTGCATGCAAATTTAATTTTTCTCTTATTGTATTAACACTGTGTTCAAGATCAACTATTATTGGATCACTTTCATCTTGTCCTTCAAAAGTGTTTTCTTTTGTTCCTTCAATAGTGTGTTTTAATTCGTAATAAATTTCTCTGATACTTGCAGTTTTATTATGATTTAAATAATCAGAAGCTTTTGACATTATCATAGTTGTTTGCATGAATTTTCTTGCGTGTGCTACATTTAAAAAATTTCTAGTAATTGTTTTTTCTCCAAGTTCTAAGTATCCCTTATCATCATCCCAAACAACATTGCTTTTTCCTCTTTGTTGTGTTGTAAAAGTTGGATCAGTATTTGAATTAATTTCTTTAACCATTGCTTCTGCGGTTTTTTTAATTCTTGAAGAAATTTCTTTAGCAGTAACTATTTCTCTTTGAGTAACATTCTTTCTTGGTTTTTTCATTTTTCTTGTGCCCATTTTATTTCACCATTATTTTTTTCCTTTCTTTTTTGATTTTTTTTCTTCTTTTGGTTTTATAGTAGAACTTTTACTATCATTTTTCATTTGTTCTTCTAATTTATTTAATTCTTCTTTGTCTTTTGCTTCATCAAGTCTTAATTTTTCTAAAACTAATTTTTCCATGCTTGTTTTTATTTTTTCTTCATTAGCATTTGTTATTGCAGTTAATGCTTTAGCAATTTCTGGAATATATTTGTAAAACATTTTTCTTTTTAATTGGTTTTCTGCTTCTTTTCTTTTATGTGAAATATAAATTCCAGCTCTTCTTCCAGTGTTCATTAAGGCTAAACGTAATTCTTCTAAAACTTCTTCTTCATCAGCAACACTTTGTTTTCCTGCTCCAGTGTATGGAATATGTACTGAAATAAAATTTATTAAAATTGTAATTGGGGCATTATCAGCGTCCTTAATGTTATATCTTTTCCAATCAACACTTTGTACTGCGTGAGTTAATGCACAGTTTCCTGCATCAAATGGAAGTGGAACTCTATTTGCAAAACGCATTATTTCAAGTTTTCGGCCTTCTTCACCAGTTGCTACTCTTCCAGCTTCTCCACCGTATGCAATTGCTATTTCTACTTGGAAAGGAAATCCTCCCGCATAAACTGTGGGTTTTCTTGTAAGTACTGTTAAAAATTCTGGTTTTACAATACTTTCTAAAGATTTTTTTATTTGTTCTTCTCCAATTGGGCGTAATGCGTCCATTGTTGGAGCAATAAAATCAATATTTTTGAACGATTTTATTATTTCTTCAGCTTCATCCCAATTTATTTTTTTAGGATCTTTGTTTAAATCAAAATTAACTCTTTTTTTCATTTCTTCAATAGCTTTTGCGCCAGTTCTATCAAAATCGTTTATAATAAATCCTTGTACAGTTCTTGCAGTGGTAGTTTTTACCATTGTTAT
>CAZBHA010000004.1:16352-25043 GCA_964491675.1 uncultured archaeon | reverse complement strand
CCTGGTTCTCCGCATTTTTCATCATAATCAATTTTTCCATTTCCGCAAGTTTCATTTATTGGTTTACATTCATTATCTGAATTACAAGTATTTACTGGATTACAAACTTCATTTCTTGAAGGGGCACAAAGTCCTTTACTATAATCACAATCATATTCATAATCACAAGTTCCATCACAGCATTCTCCATTACACAAAACTTCATTAGTTTTACAAGTTGGGGCAATACATTCTGAATTATTTGTACATTCAATTCTTGGATTACAAACTGGAAATTCTGATTCAACACATTCTTCAGTTGTATAATCACAAGTTAATTCAAATCCACAACCACTTCCACTATCACAACATTCTTCTCCGCAAATAAAAGCATCTCCATTACAGTTTCCTGCACAATCATTTGTTGCGCTTCCTTCACATTCTTCTTCGCAATCGTATCTTTGGCTTGGGCAATCTGAATCTAATGGTGGTTCACAATTTGTCGGATCAGTTTCTCCACCGTTGCATACTCCGCAAACATCATAGTCTGCGTTTCCGTTACAAATATTTAAACAATCTCTTGTTGCGCTTCCTTCACATTCACCTTCACAATCATATATTTCGCTTGGGCAGGGATTACAATCTGCAGGATCGCTTATTCCTCCGTTACATACATTACACACATCGATTAATGCATTTCCGTTGCAGTTTCCTTCACAATCATATGTTGCAGTTCCACCACAAACATTTTCACAATCATAAACTGCGTTTCCGTTACAAACATTTTCACAATCATAAACTGCAGTTCCTCCACAAATTCCTGCGCAATCATAAGTCGCACTTCCATTACATACTCCAAAGCAATCATATATTCTGCTTGGACAAGTACAATCTTGGGTGCTTGAACAAGTATTATTTGGATTACATACAGTTGTGTTTGAAAAAATACAACTTCCATTAAAACAATTTTTTTCTAGTCCGCAAGTTCCGCTACAGCAAGTTCCATCTCCACATTGTGTTTCTCCAATATTACATGGTCCACAATTTGAAGAAGCATCACAAGAATGTGTTGGGTTACATACTGAAAAAGTATTTGGTAAACAAACATCTTGCCCATTTACTGTTGTACAAAATTTTTGTGCTTCGCAAGTTCCATTACAGCAAGAACCGTTGCACATTACTTGCCCGCTTGGACAATCACAATGGTCATTTGTTTGGCAAGAATCAACAGGGTTACATTGTGGATCCCAACCTAAAGTTTGAGATGAAACGCAAGTGTCTCCATTACAAACATTTTGGTATGTACAATTTCCCATACAACAACCATTTCCACAAGGCATTGATCCAGTTGGACAACAATTATCATTCCAGCAAAATCCGCTGCAACAACTTCCCCCACATTCTACTTCTCCTGCGGGGCATTCTGGTTTACATGTCCCACCATCACAAGTTGTTCCTGGTGCGCAACAATAATTTGGAATGTTTGCTGAACTATCTGTACATACTTTATGCGTGTCTGGGCAACAAAATGAACTATTCCAGTTTCCGCCCCAACCACATTGTTGATTTGAGCCACAGCAAA
Organism: uncultured archaeon; assembly: GCA_964491675.1. Lineage (GTDB taxonomy): Archaea > Iainarchaeota > Iainarchaeia > Iainarchaeales > JAAZKV01 > JABIDZ01. Next base: position 23,482 of record CAZBHA010000004.1, on the reverse strand, counting down.
TATCTCCACAACAGTCTCCATTTTCTTCACAACAAAAATCATCTGTTGTAGTTGCAGTGCAACATTGTTGCCCTGTTAAAGAACAACAGGTGCTTCCACATTCTTCACCTACTTTTGTACAACTTCCTGCTGAAGAATCATAACTATAACAAGGTTGGCAAGGATTTGAAAATAAAATATTTGCAATTGATTGAGTTTTTTTACAATCGCTCGGGCAATAAAAAATAGAATCTTTATCATTTTCAATTACTGTGCAAATATTATCCCCGCAATAAAACGGTAAATTTAAAGTAAATGCTGCTGTTGGAGTAGTTTGTGAATTACTTGTTAAATCTAAAAACGTAGTACTTAATAAAAATAAAATAATTAATGAAAAAAAAGCAGTAATTATTAATTCAATTTTGTATTCTTTTTCCATTTTAAAATCATCTATTTCTTTGCCCCTCTCGGGTGACACATGTGGGTTTAGCACATGTGTCGGCTACTTGCGCCGGGGGGTAAGCCCTTTGCTTTCGCTATATTGGCGATTGCCAACTTAAATCTTTTTTAAGATGAAATAATAGAGTATTTGTTTAATTTAAATCTTATTATTTCAATGAAATTTAGTTTATTTTGAAAGTTTTAGCAAGTATTTTAAAAGTTCTTTATAAAAAGAATTTATTTTTTCACTTTTTATTATAAGCATGTTTTCATTATTTATTTGAGTGCCAAAGTAAGTTGGATTAGTACTTCCAGTTATTGAAATTTCATCATCAAAAACTAGTAATTTTGTATGAACTATTTGAGTTAATTTACTGAGTTTTACATTATTAAAATTTTGAAAATAAACACTTTCTTTTGTTAATCCACTTTGATCAATCACTCCGCCAAAATTAATATCCTTTTTTTCTTTTAATGCATTAATAACTTTTGAATTTGTGAAAGAATATGTTGCAAAATAAATTTCTTTTTTTGCGTTATTTACTTGTGTAACAAACTCATTTTCGCAATTATAAATTGGGCAAAATAAAACTTTGATTTGAGTATTTTCATTTATTTTAATAAATTCTTGTTTTTGAATTACGCGTTTTAGTGTTTCTTTGTTATATAATTTCCAAAAATTGGAATTATATTTTTCTGCTAATTTGGCAGAGTTAATAATTAAAACATCGTGTAAGTTTTTTTCAATTGTATTTTGGTTAAATATTAAACTTCCTGTTATTACAATATTGTTATCAATTATGCAATAATTGTTATGCATCATTCCATCTTTATTTAAATCTACAAATTGAACAAAAGACCTGTGCAAATTTTTATTTCCTAAATAATCTGAATTTACTACTAATCTAACCTTTACACCTTTTTTTTCTTTGTTAAATAAAGCTTCTTCAAGTTCTTTATGATTTAATGCACGTAGTGAGCAGTGTACTTCTTTTTCTGCTAGATTTATTTTCTCAATAACTTTGTCAACTCCTGCTTTTGAAGGAAATAAATAGATTTCTAAGTTTTCTTCAGAGTAATAAATGTTGTTGTAGTCAAAACCAACTGAAACTACTTTAAAAAAAGTTAATTCTAATAGAGGAATTATCAAAATTCCTAAAATTAAAGCAAGTAAAAGTAATGCGGTCAAAATTATTGCTTTTTCTTTTTTATTAAGCATATTCATTCACCATTGAATTGATTCTAAAAAATGATTTTGAACATATTATATAAATGGGGGCTGATTTTAATAAATTACTGAATGCTCTGATTAAAATTGTTAAAAATAATAGTCCAATTATTAAATTAGAAATTTGTGCACTAAATAATATTATATAAATTCCAAAATAAAATAAGTAAAACAATCTGTAAAAACCAACAAAACTTTTAATTAATTCACTTAATTTTACTTTTTTTGTTTTCATTGTTAAATTTTTTTCTAAATTAAGTTCCAAGTTTTTAAGTCCAATGTTAAAAAATTCAATTTCTGATTTATCTTTTAATTTATGCACTAAATTAACAAAATCACTTTCTGCATATTTTTTGTTAAGTTTTAACTGAGCAGTTTCTTTTCTTAATAAAACATAAAATATTATAAAAAAAGGGACTGCGATTGAAAAATACAAAAATAAATTAAAATCAAAAAAGAAAATTATTATTGAAATGAAAATAATTTTTAAAAGGTCAATAAAATTTAGGTGGATTGTTTTTATTAAAAGTGAATATAATCGAATATCTTTTGTAATTTGCACTAGTTTTTTTTCAATTAGTTTTTTTATGTTTTTTGAATATTTTTTTAGGACTAATTCTTGCAAATTTTTCTCGATTTTTAAAAAATATTTTATCTTATATCTTTCAATTTTTATATCAAGTACTAATTTTATTAAATATATTATTGCAAAAAAGATTGTAAAAAATAATAATTGAAATAAATCTTGATAATAAATATAATCAACATAAGCCCTTGCAATTAAAGGAAATGAAGAAAAAATTAAGGTAGAAATCATTGAAAAAATTAAAATTTTTGTAATTTGGGGTTTATTAAAAAACACTATTTTTCTAAAAATTGGGTTTTTTAGTATAAATATTGGGCTTAGTTTAAATTGCATATTTTAAATTGAATTTAACATTTTAAAAGAAGATCTAATTTATTTTTTTGTTAAAATTTATTTCTTTCTCTCATAACTACTTTGAAGTTTTAAAAGAGCATTTTTTGTTACAATTAATTCTTTTTCTATTTCTTGTCTAACCCAGTGGTCATAACTTTCACTTAATGAACTTCTATTTTCTGAAGTTGAAGAAGGATTAAGATAATATTTGTTATTTTTTCTTTCAAACAAATTAAGTTCTATTAAACGATTAATGTGGTAGCGGATTAGTTTTTCGCTAAATTCTACTTTTGTTTTTTCTTTAATATATTCTTGAACATCTTGTGTTGTTGGATTAGATTTTTTAGAAAAAATAAGAGTAAAAAAAGCATCAATTATAATTATTCCCTTATCCCTGCTTTCGTTTTTTGAAATTAAACCAAGAGAAAGACACACCCAACGCAAAAGGGAATTTTTTGTTAATTCTACACTGCTAGGGTAATCCATTTTTCTTACTGTATATTCATTTCTTACAAGTTCTGCTTCTGGAATCATTTTTTTCACTTTTTTTAAATTACATTTTGGAAATAATCTTTTTCCTTAAGAAATATTTTATTCTTTGTAGTATTTAATAGTTTTGTAAGAATTTTTTATTTACTAAAAAACAAGAGCTTTATAAATTATTTTGTGAAAATATATATAGTGATTAAAAAATGGTTGAAATTAAAGCTGAATTAACTCCTATTAGACTTGTTTTTGGTAAAGATAAGAGTGTTGAATTAATGTTACAAATAACTAATGATTCAGAAAAACCAAGAATGATTAGTTGTGATTTAGTACTTAGTGATAATTTGTCGTTTGATAAAAGTGGAAGACAAAATTCTATTATAAAAAGATTTGGTGAACTTAAATCTGGCGAAAAAAAACTATTGTACTTTGATATATTTCCAAGGATGAGTGCTGATAAAGGAATTGAACCAATCTTAATTTCAGCTATGGAACATTTCAATAATGATTATGATTATATTCTAAGAAAGAAAACTAAAGAGCTTTCTCTAAGAATAGAATAAACTTAATTATTATACATAACGCATGTATTTTTCAAAAACTTTTTTTTCAAGTAATGCTTTTTTTAAGTATTTATTTTTATCTTAATTTAATAATTTTTTTGTTACAGGTTAAAGTGTTTAAATGTATTTTTGTAACATTAAAATTTGATTATTTATTAATAACTTAAATGATGCTAATATTATTGCTTTAAAGGAGATGATATAAAGTTTTTAAGAGAGAAAAATTGAGAGAAAATTGAAAAGGAGTGGATACTTTAAGCTCACCAAGCTATAATTGGAATTTATTTTCTACTCCTTTTCTAAAAAATTTTTTTTAATTATTATTAATAAGATAGTATTTTATTTTTAAAATAAATTTTTTGTTGAATTTATTTTATTATTGGATTCTTTTTTTGTTTTAATTCAACTCTAATATCATTTAGTTGATATTGGTATTGTTCCATTAGTCTACGATAAGTGTTTTCGTCAAGCCCGCCCTTTAAGTAAGATTTTTCAAGTTCTAACATTTTTTGACGTATTTTTTTACCTTCTTCTTCTAAGTTATTTACAGTTTTTTCTGGAGTTTTTTCAATATTTAAATTTGGGGTTTTTGGCTTTCTAATTGAAATTAAAATAATGAAAAATAAAAGTAAAGCAACACCAATTCCACCAATTATTATAATTGGTAAAGACTCTAATAATTCATCTTGGTTTACTGCTAATAAAGTTTCTTCTAAATAAAAATCAAAATTAACTTCTTCTTTTGGGAAAGGTGCCCAAACGATTTTTGTATTAGTTTTTTGTCCAGTTATTAAAGAGGTATCACTAAAAACATATCTTTGAGGAATATTAATTGTTAGAGAACTATCACTTGGCAAAGAACTAGTAAATTCACTTCCACCTAATTTAATTTCTCTTGTTGAAATTTGCGTTTCTCTTCCAACTACTTGGATGTTTCCAACAAAATTCATCCTAATTGAGTTTTTATCTGTGGTAAAAGTTGCAGTACAAGTTAAGGAGTTAGTAAAATCCCCCAGTTCTCTATTTACATAATTTGTTAAAAATTCTTTTGGGCAACTCACATCTTGAGAAGTAATTTCAATAATTTCAAATTCATTTAAATCAACATTTATTGAATCTTTTAATTTTTCAATTAAACAAGCTTCACTATAGTTCGCATTAACTACAATCAAAACATCTGCTTTTTTTTCATCAGTAAAAGTGTAGGTTGCATCAAAGCGAGTTATTTTATCAGGGGTGGTTTGGCAATCTGCAAATGCAAAACTAGTTAAAAGTAAAATTAAAAACAATAAAAATATTTTTCTCATAATAATAAATTAATTTTGGGATATAAAACCTTATTGTTCCCAAGCCAGAGTTATATTATTTCCATCAAAATTCCAAATGCTGTTAAAATTCCATTTATTAAATGGTGAATTATTAATATCTAAAAAGTAATTTGAATCAGTAGTTGTTATTGAATGTGTTATTTTTCCTTTATTTTCAACAACACTTCCTTGGTACCAGTGACTATAACAACTATTTGTTAGGACTGTGCCCAAACTACTTAATGCAATTGAATTTTTTATAACTGCTGAATCAAAATAATGTTGGTATGAATAACATTTTGTATAATTTGTAGTTGCTAATGCTGCTGAATTATTTCCAATTAAATTTCCTGTTGAAAACACATTTTCAATATGTCCTTTATTTATTGCAGTAATTAAACCGCTATTGCTTGCAACTACTACTGCCTCTGAATAAGAATTAATTATTTTTGCTAATGCTGCTGTGCTGTGGGTTATTCCATTATATGGATTAGCATTAAATTCTCCATTGTTTAAACCAACTATTCCTCCAACACTTCCTTGGCCACTAACTATTCCACTAACTTTTAATTCTTCTATAGTTCCATTATTTATCCCTGCAACAATTCCTACATTAGTTAATCCAGTAATATTTGCATTAATTAAACCTAATTTTTTTACTACTCCATTTAATGTACTAAATAATCCAACATTGTTTTGACTAGCTAATTGGATATTTAAATTAGAAATATTTTTTCCATTTCCATCAAACACACCACTAAAATCAGTTATTGGTTGAACATTTGTTTGATTACAATTCAAGTTATTTTTTAAAACAAAATTACTTTGTGAGTATTCATTAATTTGATTAAGTTGAGAACACTCAGTTATTTGATATGGGTTAGCGGTTGTTCCTAATCCGTCATCAAATTGCATAAAACGAAGTTCTAAACTTTGATCTAAATAAATTGGATAATTGTCTGCGCTTGGTTGTGGCCTTGCAGGAAAGTTTGGGTGTCCAATTATGTGAGTTGTTGGGTAAGTGTAATGATTATTATCAGTAAAGCAATTAATGTCAATAATATAATCGCCTAGATTTAAATCTTGAATGAATTGATTGTTTTGTTGAATATTATAATCACTTTGTATTTCGTTACCATCAATTATCAATTTACAATAATTAATATCATCATAATTGTATATATTGTAATCCAGAATTAATTGTTCATTTTGTAAATCTTTTGTAATATTTGTAATTGTTATAAAAGGTTTAGCAAAAATTGGTTTATTTACATCATGTTTCTCCCAAAGTCCATCAGTACCAAAAGTAAAAATAGTGTCATTATATTTTAATTTTGAAATTCTTACTATCATTGTATAATATTGGTTTGGTTCAAAGTCAGCATTAAATTTACAACCATAAGGGTATGTTATAAATTTTTCACAACTATCAAAATCACCTGTTATAGAAATTACATTAAAATCATTATTTAAAAAATAAAAACCAAAATCACTGTTTCTTCCACTATTTGAGTTATTACGTATATAAAGATTTAGATCTATTGTTTCACCATATTCATATGTGTAAGGGTTATATGTTCCTATTTCTTCACGAAGATACGTATTCACCCTAGTTACTCCAATTGTTGTTATTATTGGTGTTGATGAAGTGTTTTCACTTTTTTCTTTTAATGTTTTATTTTTAGTTTGATAAACACTTGCATAAATTTTTTTCACTGTTGGTTGGGTTGTTGTTATAGTGAATTGCATTTCGCTAGAATTTATTTTCCCATCATAAATTTCTTGGTCTTGCAAGGTCATTAAGTCTCTTGCAAAAACATTAATATTATAATTTTCGCATTCTTTAGTTGTTGAAACTATAATTTCTGAAGTAGAATTAATTTCATAGTATAAATTGTCAGTTGTAATCTCATTAATACTACATGAAAAAACAGTTGTTAGCATTAAACTTAAGAAAACAAAAACAAAATATTTTTTCACTTTTTCACCTTCTTTGGAATTATAACTAATACTATGCTCATAATAATAATTATTGCAAACAATCCAATAAAAATCCCGTGTTTTTGTTCAAAAGCAAAAGGTAGGGTAAGATAAGCTGTCCCTCTACTAATTTCAATATTTGTTAAAACTTCGTTTTTTTCTTCACTTGTATTTTGGTTAAAATTTAAAATATCTTGTTGGGTAGGTGTAGTTGTAACTTCTGAATT
>CAZBHA010000004.1:0-16342 GCA_964491675.1 uncultured archaeon | reverse complement strand
ATTCTTTTATTATGATTGGACTATCTTCTAGTGAATTGTTTTCTTGAGTTGTATTATTTTCTAAAGTTGGGGGTATTGGATTTGAAGCGGGATAGATTGGTCCTGTTGTGCTTGTTGAATTATTAGTAGTTGTTTGAGTTACTGTTGGACTAGCTTCTGTTTTATTTATTTTTAGAGTAAAAGTTTTTGTTGTGGTTTTATTAATATCATTTTTTGCGTAAACTGTGATTTCTTTAGTTCCATTAAATTCAAATAAAGTAAATTCATTAAAATTGAAATTATATTTTATGCCATCAATTTCGTATTGGCTTTGGATAATACAATTTGTTGGATAATTTTGAGATCCTAAACAATAAAAATCTACATTTGCACTATTTTCATAAGTTTTGTTAAAATCAAAATCTGTTAAAATAAAGGGGCCATTAGCTTCTTTTACTGAAACTGCTAAAGCTAGGCTAGTGCTTAATAAAAGCAAAATAAACAGTGAAATAAAGCGTTTATTCATACATATTTTATATTGCAAAGAGTATTTAAATATAACTAGCTAGAGTTAATTGGTTAATTTTGACAGTTTGGCTCGATATTGGAAAGGAATGTGTTGTTGTAAAATGTGATATTTTCAATTTTTGGTTTATTTCCTGTAAAAATACAATCCAATGTTGTGCTAATTATCAATGGATAATCTGCGCTTAAAATTCCTGTAAAATTATTAATTTTCGCATCAATTTGTGGGTCGTCATCGATGTTGAGTTTATAATTGTTTGAATTATCAGTCAATAAATCTGTTATGCCTTGGATAGTATCAAGTAAAATAAAAGGCTCTTCATCAATTTCTACTTTTACATCAACGTCTACTTCTTCTGTCACTTCGTCTGGTAAAGTAATTCTAATTGCTCCATTTATTGGAACTAAACAAGCATTTGCATTTTCTTCACCTTGCATAAATGCATTTGGAGTTTTTGTTGCATCAACTTCATCACTATTTCCAATACAATTATTCACTGCAGTAAACTCAACAGTTGTTCCTAGTGGCAAACTAGAAAACATTGCCCATAAAGAATTATCTTGTTCTATTGAAGAAAATTCAATTGTATTCACTTCGCTTGGTTTCAAACTCAATTTAAAAGTAACTCTATTTTGACTAGCGTCAAGTATGTCTCCTAGTCCAGTGTATCCGCTTTGTAGTCCGGCTTCTGTTCCTTGGTTAGTTGTAACTAAACCAGAAATTAAAATAACAACAATTGCTACAACTATGATTGCTGCTCCAATAATTAGTAAATATTCAATTGCGCCTTGGGCTTTAGAATTTTGAGTAAAATTATTTGTTTGATTTTTGTTAATTTTCATATTATAATTACTACAGTATAGTATAAATACATTTTCAAAAGTTATTTTTGAAGTAGTGGCACTAAACTTAAATTAGGTTTATAACTACCTTCTAAATTAATTTTATTTATGAAAGTTTTTTTTCCTTATGAAGTTGTTCGCGCAGAACAGCAAAAATTAATTAGCGAAGTAGCACAAGTTATACATAACAAATCTATTTTGTTAGCTCACGCCCCTACTGGTTTAGGAAAAACTGTTTCAACACTTTCTCCAGCTATTTCTTTTGCTCTTGAAAACAAAAAGAAAGTATTTTTTTTAACTCCAAAAAATTCTCAACACCAAATCGTTCTTGAAACAATAAACTTAATGAATGAAAAATTTAACTTGGATATAAAAGCAGTTGATTTAATTGGAAAAAGAAATTTGTGTTTGGATCCATTTGTGAGTAATGTTAATACTGGTTTTTATGATGCGTGTAATAAAAGAAAAAAAGAAGGGAAATGCAAACACTATATTAATACAAAAGGAAAAACGGTGAAACAAAAAATTAGTGCAAAAAGAAAAAAATCAAGTGTTATTGCAAGGTTTAATTTGAGTGCAACTAAAATGAAAGAACTTTGTGAAGTAAATGAACTTTGCCCTTATGAAATAATTCTAGAACAAATTCATGATGCGGATATTGTAATTTGTGATTATTCACATGTGTTTGATGAAATGATACGAAATAATATTTTTGAACAAGCAAAAATTAATTTGGGTGATGTAATTTTAGTGGTTGATGAAGCGCACAATTTAGCGGATAGAATTAGAGATATGTATTCAATGAATCTTGATATTAATGAAATTGAATTAGCTAATAAAGAAGCAAGAAGTGTTGGGGATAGTGAGATTGAATTTATCTTAAAAGATATTGGGAAAGAAATTATTTCTTTAGGAAACAGTCTTTTCTTATCAAATTCTTCTATTAAATTACAAAAAAAACAATTAGAATTACTAAAAAAAATTGGAAATGAACATTTAGAAAAAATTCAAAATGCTGGAATAAAATTCATGAGTAAAATGAAAAAAGAAAAATGTAATTTAATGGGAATAGTTGAATTTTTTGAAATATTTTTGCATGATTATCAAAATATACTTTATTTAATTGAAAGAAAAAATTCTATTACTCTAACAATGTATCCTGTAGATATTATTCCTTTTTCTTCAAAAATACTTAATGCAGCACACTCTGCAGTTTTAATGTCAGGAACTCTTCTTCCACTTGAAATGTATAAAGATGTTTTGGGGATAGAAAAAGCAGTAACAAAAGAATTTGCCTCTCCCTTTCCAAAAGAAAATAGGCTTAATTTACTTGTAACAAAAACTACTACTAAATATACACAAAGAAATAATGAACAGTATGATGAAATTGCACAAATAATAAATTCTAGTATTGCAACTATTCCAGGAAATGTAATAGTTTTTTTTCCTTCATTTGAAATATTATCAATAATTGAGCCAAAAATAAGGGTTGCACGAAAAATTTATACTCAAGAAAGAGACCAAAAATATGCAGAAAAAGAAACTATGCTACATAACTTTAGGGCTAGTGGAAATGGTTTTGGTGCAATACTTTTAGCAGTAAGTGGGGGAACAATTGCTGAAGGGATTGATTTTCCGGGCGACCACTTACTAGGTGCAATAGTTGTTGGGGTTCCTTTTGCTAGGGTTAGTCCAATTACTAAAGAGCTAATTGCTTTTTATGATGAAAAATTCAAAAAAGGTTGGGATTATGCATATAATGCTCCTGCAATAAGTAAAGCAGTTCAGGCTGCGGGCAGAGTTATTAGAACAGAAACTGATAAAGGGGTTTGTATATTTTTAGATACTAGATTTAGTGAACCAAAGTATAGAAACTTTTTTCCAAAAGGATTTGAATTTATTAAAACAAATGAACCACAAATTCAAATAAAAGAATTTTTTAAATAAGTTATATTTTTCTTAATTGCATTTTTCTAAATGTTTCTATTAAATATTTTTGTTGTGCTGGAGGGTATTCTTTTATCATTTGTTTAAATCTAAGTAATTGGTTTTGTCTTCTAACTTCTGGTTGAGCGTTTTTTATATTAATTTTTTGAAAGTCTCTTACTATTTTTTCAGCATATTTTTCTGCAGAAACTCTACTATTGTCTCCAAATGCAATTCTTGTATCTTTTCTTTGTTTTATTCCTCTAGCAACTAATGCTTTCTTTCTAACTAATTTTTTTCTTTTTGGGATAACCATAACAATAAGTAATTTGTAAGTAGTATTTATTCCTTTTTATAAATACAAAAATGAAAAACACAATTATTTAAGACAAAAAGATCTTAATTTTTTATATATGAAATAACACATTTTTTAGGACACTTTTATTCCACTTCTCTAATTTTCTTTTAATAAACTTCCGCTAATATTTTTTTAGTTCCACTATTAATTAAGTTAGTTCCAGTAATAGTTAAGTTAGTTCCAGTAATAGTTAAGTTAGTTCCAGTAATACCCTCTACACTTCTTGTATTATAATTTGGGGGTAATTTTAAATACTATTTAAGCATATATTGTATTGATATTATGCCTTTAGTAAAAAGTGGTTCAATAAGAAGAAATACTGCTAATTCAGTTAAACAAGCTAAGGTGAAAGGAATTGTTAGGGGAATTTCTCCAAAAAGAGTTGATGGTGAAGTTTCAAAAATAAGGTCTCAAGCAAGAAACACAGAAAGCACTCTTAAATTAAATACTTATAATAGAGCAGTTGAAGAATTATTTGCAAGAAATAATACTGGTAGAACCTCAAAAGCTAGGGCAAAACAAGTAGCTAATATACGATCAAAACTAAAAAAAACTGGTGCTGCTGATAAATCAATTCAAAGGGTTGCTGAACTTAGATCTGATGCTGCAAAAAAACTTTTACAAAATAGAGCTCAATTAAAAAAAATTGGTTGGAAAAGAAAAATCTAATTTTTTTGTTTTATTAAAAAATAAGCTGTTTGTGTAGTTACAGCTGAATATGTGTGGATTATTGCAGTTAATAAAGTTAAAATTACAAATATCACTAATGCAAAAATATTAGTTATATTTGTAGCTAGTCCAAATTTAATTAATGTAACAATTAATGGAATTAATGATAGGATGAATATTTTTTTCTTATTATTAAAACTAATTTTTATTGTTTCTTTTACTGAATTTTTTAAACTTTTGTCTTCAAGCATTATTATTGGAAAAATCAAATAAAATATAAAACTAAATATTAATCCAATTGTAAGTGGAATAATTAGTTGAATTAGCAAGTTAGTTTGATTAAATATATTTAAAATTAAAATTGTTATTGTGGATATTACAAAAATAAATATTAGTAAAATTGTTGCCCAAAATAATGCAAGATTAATTCTTTTTTTTGAATCTAAAAAAGCTTTTTTAAAAGAAACAGTATTTGGACATTGCTTTATTAATGCTGGATAAATTGCAGTAATAATTGTATCTAATACATAAACTATTATATTGAAAATGAGTAAAATTCCTCCAAAAATTAAAAGATGTAGTAATTGGGGGGCTGTGTGTGCAGAGTATAAAACTGTTATAAAATCAACTATTAATCGGCTTTCAAAAATAATTAATATTCCATAAAAAATCGCAATTATAGTTTTTGGTAAAAATAATTTTGGTTGATTTTTTATTAAAAGTAATGATGTTTTTAAGATTGTTATTAAATCGGCTTCTTGTTGCATTATTAATATAAATTTTAGGTAATATATATTTGTTGGCTAATTTAAACAAATTTAACATATATTTTATTTTAGATTTTAATTAGACTTAAACATAATTTCTTTTTGATTTGTGTTTTGTTTTTGCTCTTAATTGATTAATTCTATTTTCTAAGTATTTTTCAACACCTTTTTTAATAATTATCAAATCTTCTGGAGAACTATTGCTTAATTTTAGTCTATTTAGTACTTCAGTGGCAGGCATACCTTCTCTTAATAAGTAATATGTTGCAAATTGTCTGCTTGCATGTCGCCCTCCAAAACATTGTATTGCAAATGGAGCTTTTTCGCTTTTAACAGTTTGATAAAATTCTTCAAAACCTGCAATTTTTTGATTCCCTGAGCTTATTTTTGTTTTAACTAAGGGAAATATCATAATTCCTGCGTTTAAAATTCTTTGTTGATCTTCTGGACTATATCTAACTATTGTAAATAATTTTTGTATTTTTCTTTTTTTACAGTGATTTATAAGGTCATTTGTTGGAATTGAACGTAATATATGAATTTGAGTGTTTGGAATATTTATTATTGGGGGCATTTGGCTGATTATATTTTTGACAGGTTTTATTTTTTTAGGCCGTAATTTTTTTTTAGGAAGTGGGATTTTATTTTGTTTTTTTAAAGTAGTGCTTTTTGAATTTAATGTTTTTAAATATTCTGAAAAATTAAATCTATTTGGTTTTTTTGGCATATAATAATAATATATTTTTTAATTAATAAACTATTCTAGTTTAATTTTTGTTAAATAAATTAGTGTTGCTCCGCTAATAGCAGTAAATAGTTGAGTTATTCCAAAAGTTGTTAGAAATAAAACTGGAACTAAACTCAAATTAAATAGTATTAATGCTGAACCAAAAAGAATTAAGGTTTTAGCACTTGCTGAAATTAATGCTGAAATAAAGTAATTTGCTTTTTTATGTGTAAATAAGAATCGCATTAAGTATATTATTGAAATATTTGCTAACCAAATAAAAGGCAGAATATAAATCATTTGGTTTGTTAGGCCTAAAAATAAAATTCCGTTTATTATTGCTGCTAAACTTGGTAAAAATGAAATTAGAAATACTTTATTTGTTTTGTAGTCAATTGCACTTTTTATTAATATGGCATTTACTATTGTTCCTAAAATTAATTGGTTTGTTAAAAAGAAGGGTGTAATAAAGATTACTAAGCCCAGCGCGGTTAGTTCTTTGGTTTCTCTACTAAATATATTATTTAGTGAAGTTAAGTACTCTAAAATAAAATCGCTTTTTATCAAATCTTTTTGCATATTATCTTATTGATTTTCTTATTTAAAGAAGTTTCTGTGTAGTGAAAAATTAGTTATGTATCTTTAATATACATAACAACTATTTGCTCATTTCTTAACTTTCTTTATTTTTTTGCTATTTTTGAGGTATATTGCAACGGATTTAAAAAACACACAACTATTAGGACACTTTATTTCATCACTTAAATTTCCACTTAATTTTTATAATTCCTTTTTTAACTTGTTTTTTGATCCATTTATTTCTTTTTTGGCTAGGCATTCTGCCGCTTTGGCTTTGTTTTGAAATATATTTGGAGGGTAATTTTTCAATCCCATTTTTCTCCAATTTCTTTTTTGGATTTGGTATTTGCTTTGCTTATTTGTTTTAGTTGTTTCTTCTTTTTTGCCACTTCGTTTTATTTAGAACAATTCGCAGAATGATTTTTTGCCTTATTTTTTTGGCCATCTTCACTAAACTTATACATAATGTTTTTTTGCCACTTTCGCTTTCCCACCCTCCCCTACTTCCAGTATTGAATTATTGCCATCTTTTTTTTCAAAAATGCATTATTTTATGAAGAGATTATGCAGGATAAGAAAGGTTATCCTGCAAACAGGGTATTAAAGCAGGGGCCTAAATATAGCTAAAATAACGCAGAATATGGGCTAATGGCCAATATAATTGATTTAAGGGGGATTTTGAAGTGGCAAGAAAATTTAGTGGGCTAGTGGAACTAATTAAAGAAAGAGTTCTTCCACTAATAAATATTGTTATGTATAAAACTAGTTTAATTTGAAGAAATATGCAATTATTTTTTGATTAGTTTTTGGTTTATTAAATATCTTATATGTTCTAAATCCTTTAATATTATTAAAGAAGTTCTCATCAAAATAATGCACATGCTCTTTCCACCCTTTTTCTTTATATGGTACAGTTGCAATGAAATTACTGCAATTTTTTAGATATTTTCTAACTGCTTTTTTAGGGGCAGTTAGATGCTCAAGAGTTTCTATTAAAAGAATATAATCATACTTCTTTGGTAGTTTATCCTTTCTAATATCGTGAAGAAAAAACCTTATTTTTTTCCCATATTTGTTCTTAGCTTGTTTTATCCCTTTGCTTGAAAAATCACAACCCCCTATTTTGGTCAAGGGGTGCTTTTTTGAAAGTATAATAGTTCCATGTCCTATGGCACAGCCCATATCCAGAATAGTAATTTTTTTATTTTTTGGAATAAATTTAGCAAGGTGGTTATGGAGTTCTCCTCGTTCATTTCCCCAATAGCCTGATTTTAAAAGTTCATCCCAATAAGATTTAGTGTTGATATTTCTTTTAAGAAGTCGCATAAATATAAATGATTTTTGTTTTATTTAACTCTATTCACAAAATGGCACTTAGAACAAGCAAAAATTCCTTTTTTAATTTCGGAGTATTTGGTGGAATTACATGCGGGGCAATTTTTTCTCATAATAAAATAATTCTTTTTTTATTTTTAAAGAAACCTAAACCTCGATGCCAGTGAAGAGTTTCAAACATTAAGTAAGAATTTTCTCACTTTTTATTAAGTATTTATAACATTTGTCCTAAAATATGTGTGTTTTATTTATATTTTGCTTTTGCTATTTTTGCAAGGTGTTGTAGTGTATGAATATCTCCGGTTTCTAAAATAGATCTTCCCCCTGGAGTTTTTGCTAATCTTTCAAGAAGTTTGTGCCCCTCATCAGTTCTAAGCATTTGTTCAACAAATTCAAGGCCCTTTTGAGTTTCACAAAGTTTTTTTAGTGCCTTATTCCCAGCATTATTTGCGCTTATTTCTCGTAAAGCTTTTTTTGCTCTATTTTGATTTAAGTTAATATTAGAAAAACGATCTTTGTTTTTTGCTAAGGGGTCAAATTTAGTTGCAATATTTCTAGTAGGCACTCCTTCAAATAAAATTCCTCGTTTTAATTCTTTTCCAAACGGGTGCATTTGTCTTCTTTTATGCATAATAATTATTTGTTTTTGAAAAATAAAAGCTTTGCTAAAATTTTCAACCGGCATAATACTTTACCTTTTTTTATAAAGAAAAGAAGTATTCCTTTACTGTATGGCAATTGCAAAGTTAGAATTAATGCATTTTAGAAATAAAGGGATGCAAAAACTGGATAGGGCATATAACCCAACAAGAAATGTAATTCGCTTTTCCCACACCGAAACAATAGAACATTATTTGCAAAAGTGTAGGATTTGTTATATTTTAAAAAAAATGCAAGTTGAGTTTGTTTGCGAAGCAAGATTTTATGAAGGAACAAGGGCTGATATTTATGTGTTAGATAAGGATTTAGCAATAGAAGTACTTCACTCGGAAGCTTGGGAAAATTTAGATAAAAAAAGAAAGGAATATCCTTGTTGGGTAGTTGGGATAAATAGTACTGATCCAGTAGATTTTGAAATTGTTGAAAAATTAATTAACTAATTGTATTTTTATAATTTTTTAAAAAACGAAATATTTAAATATGAGTTGTTAGAAATATATAACAGTGTTAGAAATAAATAACACTTATTTAATGGGGGTAATTTAATGGATGGAAAAAAATTATTTAATATGGGTCTTTTTTTAACTTTTTTAGGGCTTGGGCTACAAATTCTTTTGTCTGAAATAAATATTGTGGTTGGTTCAATAATTTCAGCAATGGGGATTATTTTTTTAATAAGGGGGTACTTAATGCAAAAAAATCCTGAAAAAATAAAAAAGGATGAAAGATCAAGAAAAATTAGTACTTGGGCTGCGTCATATTCTTGGATGTTAACAATATTTGCATTAATGATACTTTTTTGGATTGATAAATTATTTCTAAAACTTTCAGTTGAAATAGTTATTGGGACAATATATATTGTAATGGTAACAACATTATTGTTTTACAAATGGTATTTTAATAAAAAAGGCGATATTATATGAAAACTAAAATTAAAGAATTGCGAATAAAACACAATTTAACTCAAGATGCTTTAGCAAAATTAGTTAATGTTCGTAGAGAAACAATTGTATTTTTAGAGCAGGGGAAATATAACCCTTCTCTAAAATTAGCTAATGATGTAGCAAAAGCATTAAAATCAAAAATAGATGATGTTTTTGTTTTTGATTAATTTTTTAGTTCTTTCCATTTTCTATAACTCGCCCAACTAGCAAATTGAAATATTTGGGTATATTTTAGATTTATTTTTTCTACACCCCTTAAATTTATTAGTTTATCAGCAACACTTGTTGGGTTTAAATTAGAAGATCTTCCAAAATAGTTTTTAAAAGATTTTAAAAGCCGACTAAATTCTTTTGAACTTATTTTAGTATTGTGCATAAATTCATTAGCATCTGCTTTAAATGTTTTTGGAATACTTGATTTTTTTCTTTTTGGTTTCCAAGCGTCTAATCGTTTTTCTGTTTTTGCATAAACCCCTTGTCTTGATTTTGATCTTGCCATCTGTTCCTGCATTAGTTTAAGTTTGTCTTCAACAGTTGAAGGTATTTCTGTTTTTGTTTTAGTAGTTGAAATCCTTTGTTCTTTTTTTTGTTTTTGATTAACTAGTGGAGGTGTATTTTTTTCACCAACTGCATTATTGACTTTTTGTATTGCTGAGTTTCTTTTAGCTTTGCTTTTTGAATTATTGTTTAATACTAAATGCATTATTAAACTCGCATTTCCATTTGTGATTCCTAAGCTTTTTGCGATTTGACTTGAAGTATATCCTCTTTCAGCCATTCTTAAAACTTGTAAATCTCGATATTCTTTTTTTTGTTTTTTTTCAAATCGAAGTATTTTTGAAACAAGCCCTTCTTCAAAATTTTTTTCAAATGCTTTTTGTTGGGCTTTAGTTAATGGGCGATTTTTTTGAAGGCCCGGCCCAGTATTTTTTGGATTTCTTCGCATACTTGGAGAATTTAATCTTTTTTCTCTAATCGCTTTTTTTCTATCTAGTTTTATTTCTGAATTATTTTTTGCAGCATTATTTGCAATAATATATGCGCCACTTGCGGAAATATTATATTTTTCACCTAATTTAGCATTGATTACTCCTTCTCTATATCTTTTAATAATCCATTTATTTCTATGTTCTTTTTTTAATTTTTTAGCAACTAATTTTCGTTCAATAGATCCTTTAGGACTTTTTGGTAATAATTTAGGCATATAATAAAATTAGTATTTTTTAATTAATAAACATATTTATTTTATATTTTAGTTCAAAGGTGAAATTTAAGTATTGGTTGAATGAATATTAGTTTATGTCACGCAGAAGAGTTAGAGAAATTCCTGGTCAACTTGATTTATTCAAATCAAAAAAAGGGGTAGTGGTGCCAAATCCAAATTTAAGAATTGTTAGAGAAAATAAAGCAAAACAAACTTTAGAAAGAAAAAAACGTGCACAAGAAGCTCGTGTTTTGCGTGCAAGAAAAGCAAAAGAAAGGATTGAACAAAAAATAAAAAATATTCAGTTAAAAATAACTGCATATAATTTGGCTTGGAAATTAATAAACTCTGCAAAACTTCGTCCTGGCACTGGGATGATGGAAGAAGCATGGTGGATAGTAAAAAAACTTTCTCCTCCAAAAGGAAAAAACAAGATTGGTAGGCGAGCTGGATTTAAAAGAGTATTTAATCCAACAATTTCAAATTTAAGGGGTTTAGAAGTTAAAAAATTAAGGGTTGATTTTGCAGAAAGATTTGTTGAAGAAGCAAAGAAAATTTTTGAAAGATGATTTTTTTAAAACCATTCTTTTTTATTTAGAATTTAATTAATATTTATCATGGATTTTTTTACAATTTTTTTCCAATGGGGAATAATTTTTTTGATTAATATCATTCCTGCATTTGCCCCGCCTACATGGATGGTTTTATCTTATTTTTATATAACAAATCCACAAAATATTTTTCTTTTAGTTTTTGTTGGGGTGACAGCTTCTACTTTTGGAAGATATGCTCTTGCAAAATTATCCGGGACTATTTTTAAAAAATTTGCTAATGAAAAAAAGAAAAAAGAAATTGAACTGCTGCGAAAAAGATTAAATAAAAAGCCACTTGCAAAGTTTATTTTTAGTTTTGTTTTTGCACTTGGCCCTCTTCCTTCAAATGCGTTATTTATTGCTGCAGGATCAACTAAATTAAATTTAAAAGAAATAATTGCTGGTTTTTTTGTTGGTCGGTTTTTAAGTTATTTATTTTTAATATTCACTTCTCAAAAAATATTCACTTCTTTTGAACAAACTCTTTTAGGGGAAGCAACATTTATTACAATTTTGATTGAAATTTTAGGGATAATTGCAATTTTAACCTTCTTTTTTATTGATTGGATAAAAATATTAGATTGTGTTGATAACTGTTTGATTAAAATTAAAAAGAACAAAATCAAAAGAAATTAATTATGTATACAACTTAATAGTTAAATACTTCTTTAGTATACTTAGTTTATGTTCTATGTTTATTTTGTGAAGTGCAGAGATAATTCTTTTTATTGTGGCTATACTTCTGATTTAAATGCGCGTGTTAAAACCCACAATTCTGGCGCAGGGGCAAAATACACTAAAAAAAGAAGGCCAGTAACTCTAATTTACAGCGAAACTTTTGAAAATAGAGCTGATGCTATGAAAAGAGAGTGTGCACTAAAAAAACTTTCAAGAAAACAAAAAGAAGCCCTTATTTTTAAAAAATATTAGTTATTGCTAATTTTCTTTTGAGTATCTCTAAACCAATTTTGTAATGTGTGAGATTCTTCTCTTGCTGTATATGAATAAGCACTTCTACCAATTCTTGGTAATCTAATTGTACTATTATGATTTTCAACAAATTTTATCCAGTTCATATAATCACTTACTAATTTAGGCGGAAGTTATTTATATAACTAACTATATTATTGTTAGTAGCTATAAATTGTATATTTATTGTTAAAATAAGAATTAAATAGTTTTTAAAAGGTTTTAGGGGGATAAAATGAAAAATAGTGATAAGGTTTCAAATTTGGAAAAATCTCTTTCTTTAATAGGAAAAAAATTTGATTTATTAATAATTGATTCGATTGCTAGGCACCAAAATAGGGCTGGTTTTAATCAAATAGCAAGTGATATTTCTTCAATAAATCCTAGGACACTTTCAGTTAGATTAAAAGATCTTGAAAAAAATAATTTAGTAAAAAAAGCGCTTATTATGGGGACTCCTGTAAGAACAGAATATTCACTAAATACAAAAGCAAAAAAACTACTTCCAATTATTAAACAATTAAAAGAGTGGTATGCTTCTAATTAAAAAAATAAGGGGATTTTTTCCCCTATTTAAAATTTTTTTTCAAAGGAACTAGCAATAATTGCTCCTGCTGAAAGTAAGGCTGCTGAAAAAACTGCCCAATTTGGATCAAGTCCTTCACCAAGCACTAATAAACTAGCTGCATTAACTGTGAATAGAGTTACTGCAAAGTAAATTACACTTAATACAATTAGCATTGCTGAAGCTAGCAGAGTTACAAATAGAACACTAGCAATTCCTACTGAATTTTTTATTGGATTCATTTAATCACCCCCTCTTGATTTAATATTAAATTAAATACTTTTAATACCCTCGTTTTTATTTTTCTTATTTAATGTGTGTCTTTTTTAACTTTTTGTTGTTTGTTTCTAACATTAAGGTGGGAAAAATAAAATGCAACTTAAAAATCATCTAAAATTATATCGAATTCAAGCAGATTTAACTCAAGAAGAACTCGCTTCAATTTTAGGTGTAAGAAGAGAAACAATTCTTTTTTTAGAAAAAAAGAAACATGTTCCATCTCTTGAACTTGCTCTAAAAATTGCTCGATTTTTCAAAGTAAAAATTGAAGATATTTTTTATTTAGAAGAATAATTATGTATAATTATTTTGTTGCTTCTAAATAATTTTCATTAACTTGTTCAATCGGCAAGCAACTTTAGATTTTATTTTAAATGATTAAAAAGGATTTATTTAATGAAATATTCAAAAGAAGAAAGTTTGTGTTATATTTTGGGAGCTCTTTTAGGGGACGGGTGTGTTTACAAATGGAAAAATCAATATCAAGTATGGTTAATTGGAAATTCAAAATTTACTAAAAAATATGCTAATCATTTATCCAATTATCTAGGGAAAAAGATTAAAAATTATAAACGATCAAAAAGAAATTTTTGGTTTGTTTGTGTGAATAATGTTGAATTGTATTATTTGGTAGTTAAGTCAAGAGAAAATTTAACTATGTTTGGAAAAATTAAATTAAATAATTTCAAAAATAATAGGGCTTATTTTATTGAAGGGTTTTTTGATGCGGAGGGGTGTGTCAAAATAATTAAAGAAAAAGTTAGAAAAACTCCTAAAATATGTCTTGATATTTGTAATACAAATTTTGAACTTATTGATTTTATAAAATGTGTTGCAGAATCTGAGTTAGAAATAAAAGTTAATTATTCAAATCAAGAATCATTTATTGGTAAAGATGGGTGTGTTAGAAAAAAGTGTTTTCATTTAAGAGTTTATAAAAAAGAGTATATTAGAACATTTTTCAAAAGAATTTCAACAATTAAATTAACCAAAGAAAAAAAGATGTATTTGGAAAAATGGCTAAGCAAATCTATTGCTTAGCTTCTAAATAATTTTCATTAACTTGTTCCCAATTAATTACATTAAAGAAATTTTGGATATATTCTATTCTTCGATTGTTATATTGTAGGTAGTAACTATGTTCCCAAACATCAATTCCCAAAATCGGTTCTTTTCCAATAGTTATCGGCGAATCTTGATTTGGAGTTTTAATAATTTCTAACTTCTTATCCTTATTAACTACAAGCCAAGCCCATCCGCTTGCAAATTGAGTAAGGGCTGCTTCACTAAATTGTTTTTTAAATTCTTCAAAAGAAGTAAATTCTTTTTCAATTGCACTAGCAACTTCTCCACTAAATAAAGTGTCTTTTTTTAAAATTTTCCAAAAAAATTCGTGATGGTAGTGTCCTCCTCCATTATTTTTAACTGCCATTTTAATACTTGCATCAAGTTTGTCTAAATTTGCCAGTACTTCTTTAATTGGTTTATTTTCCCATTCTGTCCCAGTAAGGGCAGCGTTTGTTTTGTCAATATATGCTTGATGGTGTTTTGAGTAATGAATTTCCATTGTTTTTGAATCAATGTACGGTTCAAGTGCATCAAAAGCATAGTTTAATTTTTCTAGTGTGTACATAAAAGTAGCCTCCTTTAAATAAAGAAGAATTGGGTAATAAAAGTTTTTAAATTAAAAGAAGTATTGAATTTTTATTTTTTTATTTCGCAAGTGTATTAAATGCTTTATTTTTCACTTCTTATTAAATATTTTTTTGATTTTTTTTAAAGATTTGATTAATTTATCAATATCCTTTTTAGTATTATAAATATAAACTCCAATTCTAGCAGTTCCATTTTTTGCGCCCATATATTCAGCAAGAGGTTGAGCACAGTGCATTCCACTTCTAACACAAATTCCTTCTAAGTCTAGCATTGAAGAAATGTCATGTGGATCAATACTGTCTAAACTAAAAGCAACAAGTCCCGCTCTTTTTTCTGCGCTTGGTCCGTAAATAATACATCCAATTTTTTCTAGTTCAGTAATTGCATATTTAATAAGCTCATTTTCGTGGGTCTCAATATTTTCTAACCCCAGTTTTTCTAAATATTTTATTGCACTAGCTAGTCCAATGGCTCCAGCCACATTAGCAGTTCCTGCTTCAAATTTCCAAGGAATAGAATTCCAACTAGCCCTATCATATTCAACTTGATCAACCATGTCTCCTCCAAGAATAAATGGTTCTAATTTTTCAAGTAATTCTTTTTTTGAATAAAGTACTCCAATTCCAAAAGGTCCAAGCATTTTGTGTGCACTAAATGCATAAAAATCAACGTCCATTTTACTAACATTAATTTTTTTGTGCGGTGCGCTTTGGGCCCCATCAATTAAAACAAGGGCTCTATATTCATGAGCTTTTTTTATAATAAATTCAACATTATTTATTGTTCCAAGAACATTAGATATGTGAGTTATTGCAACTAGTTTTGGTTTAAATTTTTTTAATTTTTCTTCAAAGTTAGAATAATCCAGTTCTCCATTTTTGGTAAGTTCGATAAATTCTGTATTTATTCCTTCGCTTTTTAATTGTGTCCACGGAAGTAAATTACTATGGTGCTCCATTCTTGACGTTAGAATAGTATCTCCTTTTTGTAAAATTTTACTTTTTAGAAGTGAACTAGCAACTAAATTTATTGATTCAGTTGCATTTCTAGTATAAACTATTTCTTGCCAATTTGTTGCACCAATAAAGTTAGCAACTATTTTTTTTGTATCTTCATAAATTTCACTGCTTTCTTGGCTTAGGGTGTATGCTCCGCGATGGATATTAGCATTACTAGTTTTGTAATAATTACTAACTGCATTAATTACTGAAAGTGGTTTTTGAGTAGTTGCAACATTGTCTAAATAAATTAATTTTTTTCCATTTATTTTTCGTTTTAAAATTGGAAAATCTTTTTTTATTTTTGTAACATTTAATTTTTTCATTTAATATCCATTATATTAAGTTAAATCTATTTATTATAATTTCTACCAAAAAATAATTATGTATAAATTAGTAAATATTATATTTAAAAACCATTTTTACTTTTAATTAAATATGATTTTTGATTTTTTACCCCTTGAAATAGAACTTGGAGTTTTAGCAGGTTTAACAGTTGCAGTTTCAGGATATTTACAAGCATATGCTAAGGTTGATAAGGATGGTAAAAGAGAAAAATTTAGTATTGATAAATTTACTATAACAGTTCTTTTGGGTTTAGTTGCTGGTGGATTATTAGGTTCAATAAATATGGTTGATTCAGGAATTGCAATATTTCTTGCAAGTGCGGGAATTGTAGCAATAGTAGATTCTTTAGTAAAAACCTTTTTAAGATCTGTACAAAAATAAAAACCGTTATATTTATTTACTCCATTTTCCTTATCCT
>CAZBHA010000003.1:0-25060 GCA_964491675.1 uncultured archaeon | reverse complement strand
CCCATCAATGCAAATTACTTCTAATCCTTCTTTTGCTAATTTGGAAGCACAAACGCCTCCTGCTGGCCCAGCACCAACTACTAAAACATCACAAGATAAATTTTTCATTATAAAATATAAATTGTTTATTATTATTTATTCTTTCCTATCTAAAATTGTTTTAATTTTTCTTTTTGTATTTTCAATTTCAACATCAATTAAGCCCATATTTGACAAAGCAGGAATTATAACCATTAATGAATAAGTTTGATTTACAGGGGCGAAAATTATTACATACTCACCCAGTTCAAAATTTAATCTTTCTACATTATATAAAAAGAACTTTTCAATTATTGGAAAAATTTGATTTGTTGATTCTTTTACTAAATTCCAGAATTTTGCGTCTTTTATTTTCATTTTTTCTGGAATTACTCCTCCCAAATCTTTTCTTGCAAGCATACAGGCAAGAACATCATCTAAACGCAATAAGCTTTCTAGTTCAATTAAAACATCTTCTTTTTTGCCCATTAATAATTAGTAGCAGCTTCATTATAATAAAACTTTCGTTTTTCTAAAACATGTTTAGTATAATGCATTACTGTCTCATACCCTAAATCCCAAAAAAAGAATGCAACAAAAAATCCCAGATTATAAATACCCAAAATAGAAAAAATTAATACTGAAATTTTCATAAAAAATCGATATTCAAAAAACCAATGGATTAATTTTCCAGATAAACCATTTTTATATAAATTATTTTTATCAACATAATCATTACCAATTTCATCAATTACCCCTGCAATAGAAATTATAATTAAAACTATTAATAAATTTAAATTAAAAATAAATGCCCA
The DNA here is from genome assembly GCA_964491675.1 of uncultured archaeon. Classification (GTDB taxonomy): domain Archaea; phylum Iainarchaeota; class Iainarchaeia; order Iainarchaeales; family JAAZKV01; genus JABIDZ01. The sequence continues at coordinate 24,227 of CAZBHA010000003.1, read as the reverse complement.
ATCCCCAATAAAAAAATAAACAAAATAAACGCTTAATACTGCAATTACAAATGCAACATTATCTATTTTTCCTTTTACTAAAACTCCAATTATTATTGCAGTTAGAAGTAATCCTGCGGCAGAATCAAGAGACATGATATATGCCCAAAAAATTGCAGTTAATGGAGATAATATTAATGCAAGTTTTCTTGGATATGCCTTTTCATCAAACGCATCATCAATAAATTTTACTAAAAATCCTAATATAAAAAATGAAATTATGAAAAATAAATTTAATGCTAAACCATTAATTAGTATTTCTTCAAACATTTTTACACCAGTTATAGTTCAGATTCTTTGAATTCAATTCCTGTTTGAGCAAGATCATAAGTTAATGTTGATTTTGTGTGATTTGTGTAACGCATTTTTCTTATATCTAAACTTCTATACTCTGAAGAACCCACGCCAACATAATGTAACAACACAACCCCGTCCGCAATAAACTCACTTACTCCATCAGCACTTAGTTGTTTTTGATCCATTGGAAGTTCAGTAGTTAATAAAGTAGTGATTGAATGAACTTTTAAATTTTTAAATAAATGATACAATAATGTTTTTGACATTATTTTTTCTGTTCTTGGAATTGGATTAACAGTTTCTGCAATTTGAATCATACTAAATCCTTTATCTTCTAAAACACCTGAAACAAGCATTGAATCAGATAATGTTGTTAATGAATCAATAACAATTCTTTTTGGAGCAAAATCAGTAATAAAAGTATTCATTTTTTCTAAAAATGAATCTCCTTCAGTAACATCAAAATAAATTATTTTTAATAATTGTCTTTGTTCTAAAGCTTCCAAGTTCCAGCCAAAAGATTCAGCTTGTTTGTATAATTCTTTTTTGTTTTGTTCTGTTGAAATATAAAGAGCTTTTTCACCCAATAATGTAGCTCCATTAACGCAAAATTGTAAACAAAACGTTGATTTTCCAGTTCCTGCCCCACCAGAAATTAGAACAATATTGCCTTCTGGAATTCCACCATTTAACGCCTTATCTAGGCCTTGTATTCCAGTTTTTGTTCTTATTATTTCTTCCATACAATAAAATAGAACTAAAAACTAGTATTTAAAGATGACTAAAAATACAAAAAAATATAAATTAATTAAAATTTAACAAAAAATTAAACAACTTGCGCAAATAATTCTTTAATTTTATTAATTCCAACAGTTAATATAAATCCAGATAGTTGAGGCCCAAAATTCTTGTTGATTATTACTTGATATGCGGCTGTAAAAAATTCTTTTGGTTTTATTTCATTATTATCTGAAACTTCTTTAAATAAAGAAATAATTTCTGCTTCTGTTTGATTAGACAATTTTTCACCAAATTCTTTTAATGCATTTTTTTGGTTGATAGCTAATGCACCTAATACTTCACTAGAAACTTTATCTTGAACAGAAAATTTGAATTGTTCTTCTGCAAAATTTTCTAACCAATTCTTAGCTCGACTAATCATACATTCTAAATATTCTTTATCAATTTCTTTAAATTCATTTTTAACTTTTTCTTCATCTCCTTGAAATATTTGTAAAAGCGAAGTTAAATGTCTAAAATCAATTTGCGAAGGAATTTCTTTTGGAATTTTAACACAACTTAGTTCATAAACCCTTTTATTTAATTTTAAATCCTCTTCACTACACTCTTCTTTTCCAAAATAAATTCTTTCAAGTTTTTGAAACTCACTATATAATCTAAAAACATCCATTCCTTCAAAACTAATTTCAAAATTCTTTTTTGGTAGTCGAACTGCAAAAATATATCTAACTAATTCTGGAGAATAAACACTTAACATTTCTTCTAAGTTAATTGTGTTTCCTGATGAAGAAGACATTTTTCCGCCAGCACCTTTTATTGAAATAAATTCATACATCACGTGTTTTGGTGGATCAACTCCCCAAACTTTTCTAACTGTTTGTTCAGCAGTAGTATTACTTCCCCCTGCAGAAGAGTGTTCTTTTCCACTTGGTTCAAAATCTACTTTTTCATAAGCCCATCTCATAGGCCAGTCAATTCTCCAAAGTAATTTTATTATTCCTTTTTTACGAATATCAAATTCATCTTCGTGCCCACATTTACAATTATATTTCACTAAATAATCTCCATCATAAGCAATTATTTTTGTATTATCAGTATTACATTTTTCACAAAAAATACTTGCTGGCCACCAATTATTTGTAAGAGCTTCTTTTCTATATTTATCTAAAATTTCTTTTATTTCATTTTTATTTTGCATTGCTTTTTTTATACCCTCGGCATATTCACAAGCCCTATATTTTTTTGCTTGATATAAAAATTCTGGATTAACTCCAACTAAGGGAAGCATTTTTTCAACTTCTACTTCATTGTGTCGCGCATAACTTTCTTCTTTTTCAAACGGATCAGGCACGTCAACTATAGGATGTCTTAACCATTTAACTAGCTCATCTTGTTTGGGCATATTTTTTGGAACTTTTCTAAAAACATCATAATCATCCCAAGAATAAATAAATCTAACTTTTTTACCTTTATTTTCTAAAGCTTTTGCAACTAAATCAACAGTTATAATTTCTCTAAAATTTCCAATGTGAACTACTCCAGAAGGAGTTATTCCTGAAGCAACAGTAAATTCATCTTTTTGTAATTCTTTAATTAATTCATCAGCAATTTGATCAGCCCAATGTTCTTTTATCTCAAGATTTTCCATAATAAAAATCACCTAGCGTTTAGTTAAAAAAGGTAATTATTTTAGTAAATTTGCTTAATTTTAAATTTGAAAAAGAATTGTTTAAATATGCTTTAGCAGTATAATTAATTATGCAAGCAACAAGAAATCTTATTCAAAAAAGAAGAGCAATAAATCAAAAAACTATTAAAACTACTAAGAAAGGAACTGTAACTAAAAGAAATATGCAAAGAGTAATAAATAGATTAAGTAAAAAAAAAGGCTTTGAAACAATGTCTTTTGATAAGGTTTTACGTAAGTCTAAAATAAAAGGACTTTTTTTAGAAACTACTGCAACTCAAGTAGCAATTAGATTTGCAAAAAATGAATTAATGGCAAGCATCATGAATGTGCCATTAGCCCCAAGACAAAAAAGGCTTATTGAAAAATTAGTAATTTCAAGAGATTTAAAAATTTCTGGAACAAATATTTCAAGTAGTCGACCAACTAGTTTAATTTTTATGGAATTAGTTAATACAATTGGAGAGAAAAAAACTAGATTAATTTTAGAAAAAATATTAAGAAGAGCAAAAGCAATTCAGAGATTAAATGTAAAAAATCAAAAAGTTGGAAAATATCGTAGTGACATATTTAATAATGTTGGAAGTCAGGTTGGTAGACTTTATGAAGAATTTAAACTCGAGATTGAAAACAAACCTGATTTAGTAAATAGAATTAATGGTTTTATTAATCAACGAAGAGGAGATATTGCTCTTTTAGAACAATCTAGTATTTTAAATAAAGAATTTTATATTAAAAAATTACGTTTACAACAAAGAGATGCAATACAGCAAAAAGTAAATTTTCAAATGAAAAATGAACTGCCATTTTAATAATGTATAAAATGTTACATCTAAACTATCTTATTTATTAATAATAATACAAACTATAACTTATTCATGCAAAAGAAAGTCTGGAGTTCATAAATACTACTTTTTGTTTGAACTTCAGACTTTGCTCACCAAATTAAATTTTTCTGAAAATTTATTAAATATTATAAATAAATTTAACTCTATTTTATACTGGCAATTACTTAACTTTCAAAACAAATAAATAAATTTAAAAAATAATGACCAAAGAGAAAATTAAAAAGGATAAAGGAGTGAAATAATATGAGTGCAATAGACATGGAAAAAGAAAAACAAAAAATTACTGTTGATCCTTGGGGAAAAACTCTGGTTGAAGATTATTCACGCCTAATTAAAGAATTTGGAATGCATGAATTTAAGTTAAGTGAAATGCCTAATCCAAGCACTCAAATGAAGAGAGGTGTAATTTTTGGCGGACAAGATTTAAACACTATTGCAGAAGCAATAAAAAATAAAAAAAAGTTTTATTGTTTAACTGGAATAATGCCATCAAGTGAAAAAATTCACCTAGGCACTGAAAGCGTAATTAAACAAGCAAAATACTACCAAGATAATGGGGCAATTGTTTATGTATTAATTGCTGATGTGGAAAGCCAAGCTACACGCGGAGTAAAGATAAAAGAAGGAAAAAAAAGAGCAATTGATTTTCACATACCTGCTTACATTGCACTTGGGCTAGATCCAAAAAAAACAATATTTTATTTTCAAAGTGAAAATAAAGAAGTTAGTAATTTAGCAGTAGTTTGCTCTCAAAAAATAACAGAAAATGAATTTAGAGCGATTTATGGTTCAGTTCATCCTTCAAAAGTAATTAGTGCATTTACTCAAATGGGAGATATATTTTATCCACAATTAAAAGAAGCTATACCAGGAGTTATTCCTGTTGGAATTGATCAAGCACCACACATTAGAATGAGTAGAGATATTGCAAGAAGATTAAACTCAGAATATGGATTTTTTTTACCTAGTGCAAGTTATAACAAATATACTTCTTCACTTGATGGTTCTTTTAAGATGAGTAAAAATGAGGGTGTTGGAAAAATAGAAATTCCTGAAAAGGATAGAAGTGAACTTGAAAAAAAATTAAAAAAAGCCCTTACTGGAGGAAGAGTAACAAAAGAAGAACAAAAACAAAAAGGTGGACAACCAGAATTATGCATTGCGTTTGAATATTGTAAAAATCATTTTATAGAAGACGACAAAATCCTCGCAAAAATGTTTGAAGAATGCAAAAACGGAACAAATCTTTGCGGAGAATGTAAACAAAAATATTTGATAAATTATGCTAATTTGTATTATGACAAGTTTGATAAAAATTTTAATAATGCTAAAAAAATTGTTGCGAAGTTAAAATTTAACTAAAGTTTCATTCAAAATTTATACAACAAAGATTTAATGATAAACCTAGCTTAGCCGAAATTAATATAAATAAGAAAGTAGTTCTAAGTTTAGAAAAGGGTGATAAAAATTAGATTTGTTTTTGGAGACATTAACATAATAGAACAAGAAATCTATTTTCCAAGAAAAAAATCATTTAGAAAAAATCTTCACCAAATAAATCCAATTTGTTTAAAACAAAATTCGCTTAGATCTAAATTAAAAAAAATATTACCAAGAGAAATAAAACATATTCAAGATTCTACTTACGGAGTTGATTATTATTATAATGGAATTACAATAGATCAGAAATTTTCTTTTGGAGAACTTGGAAATAATACAATAAAAATAAGAGCAAAAAATAGAAAACTAATAAATAAATCTGACTTTACCCTGTGCATTAATGAATATGGAGAAATTGAAATTTTTAAAACTAATAAACTTGCAAAATTTGTAAACAAAAATTGGAGCATGGTTCAAAAAAATTGGATTGATCAAAAAAAAGATTATGTTAATTATAAAGTAAATTTAGATGATTTTTATAGAATAAGCGAAGTGATTTCTTATAAAACAAACATGGAAAAAAATGAGTTTTGTGAAATATTAAATGAAATTAAAAACAATTTTATAAATAATAAATAAAAACAAGATTTAATTAAATTAAGCAATTTTAAGCTTTTTTAAACAAATATTGTACAAATTGTAACATCTAAAATTACTCATTTTATAATAATATTAACTGCATAAATATAGTAGGGTGTAGACAATGAAACGATACTTAGTAGACTTGGATTTAATTATTGAATTAAATAACTTGGATAATGAAGAACTTATAGATGCACCTATTTCCAGCTAATTTTGAGAATAAACTAACAAAATTAACCTTAAAGGGGGGTTTAAAATATTTTGTTAAAATAGATTAATTAGTAAAAGAGTTGAATTAAATGCTAGATGTTAAAATATTACGAGAAAATTTTGAAGAAGTAAAAAAGAACCTAGAAAAAAGAAAAGACAAAGAAATAATTAGTAAACTTAATGATTGGCAAAAAAAAGATGAACAATGGAGAAAATTAAAAAATGAACTTGAAGAGTTAAAAAGAAAGCGAAATCAAATTACTGATGAAATAAAAATTGCAAAAGCAAATAAAAAAGACACAACTAAACTTTTAGAAAATGCCAAAATAATCCCACAAAAAATAAAAGAAAACGAACCAATTGTAAAAGAACTTGAAGAAGAACTAAAAAATTTATTAATGCGAATTCCTAATACGCTACATGAAAGTGTTCCTTTTGGGGAAAATGATACCAAAAATATAGTAATACAAAAATGGGGCACACCCATAGTTAATAAAGAATTAATTCACCACGGACAAATCGCAGTCAATTTAGATATTGCTGAATTTGAAAGAGCAGTTAAAATTTCAGGAAGTGGTTTTTATTATCTAAAAGGAGATCTTGCAATGCTTGATTTGGCATTACAAAGATTTGCTTTGGATTTATTAATTAAAAAAGGATTTACTCCACTTCAAACTCCATTAATAATGAGCAAAGAAGCATATCAAGGCGTAACAGACTTAGGAGATTTTGAAAATGTAATGTATAAGCTTGATGGAAGTGATTCGTATTTAATTGCAACAAGTGAACATTCCACAGTATCAATGTATATGAATGAAATTTTAGAAGAAAATGATTTAGAAAATCCAATTAAATATGCTTCAATGAGTCCTTGTTTTAGAAAAGAAATTGGAAGACATGGGCTTGATGAACGAGGTTTTTTTAGAGTTCATCAATTTAATAAAATTGAACAAGTAATAATTTGCAAACCTAATGATTCTTGGGAAATATTTGAAGAAATATCTAAAAATCAACAAGAATTTTTCCAAGCATTAGAAATTCCTTACCAAATAGTTAATGTTTGTACAGGTGATATTGGAATAGTTGCTGCAAAAAAATATGATCTTGAAGCATGGAGTCCTAGAGAAGGAAAATATATTGAACTGGGCAGTTGTAGTAATTGTACAACTTACCAAGCAGTTAGACTTAATATAAAATATAGAAAAAGTGATGGTGAAAAAGAATTTGTACACACGTTAAACAATACAATGATTGCTACTGCAAGAACATTAAGAATTATTTTAGAACAATACCAAGATAAAGATGGAAATTTAATCGTGCCAAAAGCCCTTATTCCTTATATGAATGGACAAAAAATAATTTCAAAAATTAAAAAATAAAAAAATTTAATCTTCCAGATGTAATTGTTCTCTAACTATTTTACTATTAAAATCAAACTCAACAGTTGGTTTTAAAATCAATTTACATTTTTCTCCACTTACTGCTTGACATTCACTTTCAACACAATCTATTTCACAAGAAAATACTACACTTAATAGCGAAGCTAAAACTGCTCGAAAAATTATATCAACTCCAAAATCAACTTTTCCTTTTAATTTATTTGCAAATGGAGAATTTTCAATTATAACAATTGCTTTTTTTCCTTCAAAATCTAAATCAATAAAACTAATACTTCCCCAACCAGAAGCAACAAAAAGAGTTTTAACAAAATCAATTTGTTTTTTACCATCCATCCTTAATTCTTTAAATTTTGGCATAAAATATTTAGTTGAACTTTCTTTTATTTTATAATATAACTCTTTTCTTTTCAAAACATCCTTGTCAGAAATTAATTCTAATAATAAATCAGTTGGAAAAATTAGAAATGGAATATTTACTAATGAAAAATTATTTTGTTTATAATTTAATGTGTTAGTAAAAATATATTTATCCAAGAATTGATTAAGCATTTTTATCTAACTCCTTTTTTTTCTTTTCATTTAAATAATTTAAAAAGTCTAGCGAATGATCAAATTTTTCACCTTTTAAAATTTCATGAACTACTCTATATTTTTCTACAACTATTGGCCAAACGATTAACGTATTACCAGCTTTTTTTGAAAAAAGTAACCTTTTTTCAACTATTTTTTTTAAATAATAGTTATATTTAGAGTTCATTCTTTTTTTTTCTTCAACAGTAGTTACTTTTTCATTAAAATGAGTTGCAATTTCAAGTGCTGTTGCTGGCCAAAATTCTAAAACAAAGTCATAAATCTCTCGTTCAAATTCATTTAAAGAAGAAATTTCTGTTAATACAGAATTGTTATCAAACATATTGTTTAAATAATAAAAATAAACTATTTAATACTTACTATTTCTGTGATTACAGAAAAAGTTTAAAATAATAAAAAACACAATTACTAAGACAGAATAAATAAATGTCCTAAAAAGAGTGTGTTTTTATACTAGTTTAACATTAAATTAAATTATGAAATGCGCAGTTGATGAAAATACAAGTGTTTTAAAAATTCCTAAAGACACAACAGAAATTCATTTAATTAGACCAATTAAAAAAGAAAAATTAGAAGAAATACTTTCACAACGCTCAATTCAAAAAATTACTCTTTCAGAATCTTGTTACAAACGACTTCCAAAAAAAGCAAGAGATAAATTAAAAGAAAAAAAGATTGAAATGTCTACCGAAAAAAGAAGAGGAAGGCCATTAAATGTGAGCATGGAAAAAATGCTTGAAATTATAGAACTTAGAAAAGATTATCAAAGTATTAGAGAAATAGAAAAATTGACTGCAATACCCAAATCAACAATACATTATTTACTAAAATATGCTGATCGTGGAAAAATAAAAAAAAGTGGAACAATAATTTATTTAAAATAACTAAATTTTATATTTTAATAATTTTTTTTCAATTATTTTTGTTACTTGACTAATTAAAATTTTTTCATCTATTTTTCCGTTCCATTGTGCAGCACCAGAATGCCCACCAACATCCCCCCCAATTATTTTATTTAATGGAATTAAAATATCTTTCATTAAATCAAAATTATATTTATCTTTAAAACTAGTTTCTGCACGCATTGATAATTTTGTTATTCCAGTTTTATCATTCCCATACACTACAGAAATATTTGCACCAAATTCTAATAATTTTGTTGCAGCAGCACCCTGATAAAAATTAACATTACTAATAATTATCATAAAACCATTTATTTTTTTTATTTGAGCTCTACTTGCAGCTTTTAAAAAAGCAATTTTTTCTCCTTCTGGAATTATGTGTCTAGCATAAGCATAAACTTGAGAATATGTTTTATTAGATTTTTTTAAACAAATAGACATTTTTTCAAATAATTCTTTTGAAGAAACTAAAAATCTCCCAGTATCTTCTAAAATTCCAATCGCAGTATAAAAAAACATTTTTTCATCAAAACTTTTATTTAAAATGTCAAATAAAATTTGGGTTGTTGAAAACGCGCTAGGATTAATAAAACCATCCGCAATACTTCTTTTTTCTTTTGTGTGATGATCAAAAGAAATTATATTAAAACATTTTTCTTTTTTTAATTTAACAAATCTTTTTCTTAAATAACCTAATTGTTCGTAATCATTAAAATCAAAAATACAAATTAAATCAAATAAAGCCAAATCAGGGTTTACTGTAAAAGGAATTTTTTCTTTTATTGCAAAAGATAGAGTTTGTTCGTTTATATGTGAGGGAACAGCAATAGTTGCATTTATTTTATTCTTTTTTAAATATAAGAAAAATATTGCAGTTGAACAAAATGCATCAAGATCAGCATTTTCATGAGTTAGGAGAAGAATACTCTTTCCCCTAAACTTTTTTAAATCAATTAATCTAGCCACTAATTAAATACACTTTTTATATATTTAACAGTTTACTTTCTAGATTTCTTTTCTTCACTAACTTCTTCGTGCTTTCCTTCAATTTTAGATTTTATTGAATTAAGTTTATTTATTAGTGTTTCTTCTTGTTTTACTAACGTTTTATTTCTAAGTTCAAATGACTCTTGTTGTTCAACAAGTTCTTTTTTCATTTCGCTTACACTTTTACTAACTAAAATATTTCCAATAATTTTCATTACTGTTTTTTCTTTAGTACTTGCAAGTTCTTCTAAAGATGCTTTTATTATTTCAATTTGCATAGAAATTTGTTGTTTTTGAGCAGAAACATTTTGTAACATTTGTCTATTTCTTTCAAATTCTACAAACAACTCTCTTTTTTCTTCATCATTCATATTATCTCCCCCAAACTATTGAATAAAATTAATGGTTTAACAATTGTATTTAATGACGCTCTTGTTGCAGTTTTATCTGCAGCATTTATTTTAACATTCATTAAATTTTTTCTTAAACTAATTTTTGTTGTACTTCGACTAAAATCTTCTAATTCTGGTTTTATTGATTTAAAAAAATTTTTTGCACTAATTTCAGAATCAAAGTTAATTTTTATTTCTAAAAAATACATTTTTAGTCAACTTTTACTGTTTTTGCTATTGGATCTCTTTTTTTATAAAAAACCCTATAACCACATTTTGGACATCTAACTAAACCTTCTTCAATAGAACTTACTTCAGTGTTACAATTTCCACAAACATATCCCATTTATTTCACTTCCCCTTCACAGATTTTGTTACTTCTTCTTCAATGTCCGAATAAGAATTTTTATCAACTATTTCAAGTAATTTTGATTCTTCAGCGGCAAAAGATTTTTGAGAAACCATTTTTTTAATTGTTTTACCAATTAAAGTTTCTGTTTGATATGCCCCGCCAGTAAATTTTGCACCGCACTTTTTACAACTAAAAAGTCCTGCTGCAACTCTTTTTATTTTATCAAGGCCACAAAATGGACAAACTGATAAATTATTTTGTTTTTCTTCTACTTTTACTACTCTTTTTTTGATTCCAACACCATATCTAGATCCAAATCTACCACTAGTGTGTACTTTTTTTGTGTTTCCCATTTTTTTACTCACCTTTTTTAAATATAAAAAATCCTCTATTGTATAATAAAATTTTTAATTAGGAAAGCTTTAAAAACAAAGGTTTTTGCCCTTGTTTTTAAATTATATAAAAAAGACTAGTTAAGCCTTTTTTACTATTTCCCTTATTTTATCTCCTATTTTGAATGCAGTGTCAATCATATAATTAACTTCTTCAAGAGTAAAGCTTCCACCCACTCCTTTTTGCATTGCAACTATTTTCCCATCTTCAGTAGTTGCTAAAGAATATCTTGCTTCTGCAGCTTTTTCTTCTAAAAATGATGGATCAACTAATATTTTTCCACTAATTTTTACAAAAGTTGTCAGAACTGGAATTTGTTTCATTTTTATTTTTCCAGTATATTCTCCTTTTATTATTTTATTATTTTCATCTATTTTTGGAATTTTTGAATTTAAAAATCCAACTAGACAAGCAATACACCCAGCATCAAATAAATTTCCATCACTATTTAGTGCATAGAAATCCATAAAGCCAGTCCAAACTGCTTCTCCTTCTTTAATACAAAGTTGCTTGAAATCAATTGATTTACTTTCTCTTATTGATCTGTCTACAACTCTTGCTAGTTCAACTTCATCATTACTTGGTCTTCCTGATTCGTATTCAGAATGAGCAAGTGGTAAAGTTTCTGCACCTATTGCTAAAGAACCTTCATCTTGACTATCAGGATAAGGTGCTCCAACACTCATTTTTAATCCAGCAATTACTTTTGTTTTTCCTAAAGTAACTATTGCTGAACCTTCAGCATTTTGGGCTATATCTTTTTCTATTGTAATTTCTCTAACTTCATCAAGTGCTCTACCATCCATTCTTTTTGATGCTCTTGCCATTTGAACTACATTAAATATTTCACTATCTAAAACTGTGTTTCTCATTTTTTCACCTTCTTACTTTTTTCAGTTTTTTTAGATTCTTCTTTAACTAAAACTGATTTTTTTGATTTATCAGCAGAGTTTAGTAAATCTTTTTCACTTACTTCTTCTAAAGAATATCTTTCTAGTAATGCTTTTTTTTGCATTTCATAAACTTTTTTACATCCAGTAATTCCTAATTTAACTACTGCATCCCATTCTTTTTTTGTTAATGGACCATCCATTTGAAGTAAAACTATTTCTTCACTGTTTGGTAAAATTGCGATTGGTATATCAACTGCATCAGGCGCATCTTCTTCAAATTTGTTTAAATCTAAAACAACTTCGTTATATGCTTTTCCTACTCCAGTTGCACTTACTAAATCTCGCATTGGAATTCCTGCATCAGCTAGTGCTACACTTGCTGCTGAAAGACAAGCAACTCTTGATCCTGCATCAGAATCAGTTACTTCAACATATACTCCAATTTCAGTATTAGGGAATTTTTCTACAAATACAGCTCTAGATAATGCTTCTCCTAAAACTTTTGAAATTTCTTGATCTCTTCTATTTGGACCAGGTCTTTTTCTATCAGGAACAGAGAATGAAGTCATTCTATATTCTACTTTTACAACAGCTTTGTTTGAATCAGCTGAATGTTTTGGTAATGCTTCTCTTGGACCATAAACTGCAGCATAAACTTTGTTTTGTCCCCATTCTAAATATGCACTTCCGTCCGCGTTTTCAATTACTCCAACTTTTATTTTTATTGGTCTTAATTCATCCATTTTTCTATTGTCATATCTTTTTTTATCTTTTTTATAATCCACTATTTCTTCTTTAGTCATTTTTTTTCACCTACTTTTTTTACGTATGCTTCTACAGCATTTGTTAATTTACTTTTATATGAATTTTCTTCAATAAATTTTACTATTTTTCTTAATTCAACTATATCTCCACCTTTAGCCCAAACTCTTCCATTTTTTCCAACAAAAACTTCAGATCCTGAACCCAGAGTTAATAAGTCAAGCATTGAACCATTTTTTCCAATTAATCTTGGAGATCTTGCAGCGTTTAGTTCAATTATTTCTCCGCCAAATACTCTTTTTGGATAAGATAATTCTGCTTCATTTCCATCTTTTAATTCGCTAACTTTTGCAAAAATAATATCTCCTAATTTAAGATCATCTCGCATTAAACTTCGCGGTATAAAACTTTCTGAATATGAATTTACATCAATCATATATCCTGCATGGATTACTCTAACTACAACCCCCACTATGTTATCATCTATTCTTGGATGATATTTTCCTTCAAGGGGAACTACTGTTGCAGAATCATTATCTGTATCATACACCCCTAAAACGTTGGAAAATATTTTTCCATCAGAAACAAAAATATTGTTTCCTAATTTTTTTCTTTCACTGGATAATAATTCTCCAGGAAGAACAATTTTTTTTACCATTTTTTCACCTCTATTAAATATAAATTTTTAAAAATAAACTTTTTACAAAACAAAAATATATAAAATAATTTTTTATAAAATAAATCTTTTACAAAATAATTTTACAAAATTTTTATAACTTATAATTCTTTTAATATAACATCCCCATGTGTTATTGAATTTAATTGTGATAACAAATCTTGTTTTAATCCAACTGCAAGTTCAAATTCAGCGGCTAATGATCCATCATTAAGCCATTGTTCTTTTTTAACTTCAAAACGATGCAATAATCCAGAACATTTTGCAGAATACTCTGGTGGAATTTTTATTGCAAATTTTACTTTTTCCATTGAAATAGGAATTATTTTTCGTATTGCATTAACAATTATTTTAACTTGTTCTTCAGTACTCTTAAACGGATCAATATCTATTTTTGCTTGTTCCATCGCATTTTCAATTCTTTTTGGAGGATGAGGAGTATTTGTTTGAGGGTTAAGTGCATTTTGAGAAATAATATTAATTATTTCAGCACGTTTTTTTTCTTTAAACATTTTTCTTTGTTCAGTAGTTAGTTGAACATCTCCATCTTCAATAATTTTTTTTACAATTAAATTAATATCAGTTGTTAAAAAAGCATCCATTAAAGTTTCAGGACTTGCAAGATCCCCTTTTCTTGAATCCTTAAATACATTTTCATCAGCTAAAAGATCTAAAAAGTTAACACTTTTGCCGTGTTTTAAATCCATTGCTATATCAGGATCCACTAAAACTTCAAATTTATGTCCTTTTTTTTCAATTCTTGCAATTACTGCTTCGTCTATTTTTACCATTTTTTAGTCACTATTTTTTATTTTATTTTTTTAAATTGCATAAGAAAGATCAAATTTTTTCTTTACCTAATTTGATCTAGGTTTGCTAATTAATATAAATTATTTTAAAAATTTCTTCACTTCGCTTTCTTTAATAAATCTAAAACCATTTTGGTCAACAATTGCAAATTCAATTCTTTCAAAATTTATTTTTTCTTTTTCAGGCATACTTTTTTCTAAAGCTTTGTAAGCTAGAGTAATTGCTTTTTCAAAAGGCATTGAATCTTTAAATTCTTTTTCAAGTAAATTCATTGCAATATCTTTATTTCTTCCAATTGCTACAGCACTATATTCTGCCAAAGCTCCACTTGGTTCAGTTTGAAATAAACTTGGCCCTTTTTCATCAAATCCGCCAATAATAAATGCAATTCCAAAAGGTCTTAATCCACCATATTGAGTAAAAGCTTGTTTTGTTTCTGCAATTTCTTTTGCCATTACTTCAACTTGAATTGGTTCAGAATAAACCATTCTATTATCTTGAGCTTGTCTTCTTGCTATTCTTACAAGTCTTCTTGCGTCGCCCACAAGTCCTGCTGAAACAACCCCAATATTCTCATCTAATCTAAATATTTTTTCAATTGATTCAGATTTTATTAATTTTGAAGGCACACTTTTATCTGCCGCAAGTAAAACCCCATCTTTATATAAAATTCCTACGCCAGTAGTTCCTTGATCAACTATTTTTGAAGCATATTCTACTTGGTAAAGTCGGCCGTCTGGAGAAAACATTGTGCTTGCTTTGTCGTAAGCTGGAGCTTTTGATTGCATTGGATACATAAAAAATAACCTTTTTTGTTTAATTCTTCTACATTATTATTCAATTATAAACGATTTATAAATGTTGCCAAAATGATTGAAAACCTATGATATTTGCGCTTTTTCTTTGAGTGCTTTTATTGTTCCACTAACTAAAACTGGAGAAAGTATTACTTTTTTATTTCTTATTTTTTTAATAAATGCTAAACCTGCAATTAAATCATTTTCTTTTCCACTTTTACATTTTAAAATTGCTTTATTATTTTTATATAATACTAAACGCGGATTAATTTCTGCTAATCCTTTGGAACCAAAAAAAGAAAGAAGTTCAATCCAAAAACCAAAATAGAAATCTTTTTCTCCAATATCTGCATTTAAAATTTCAAGTAAAAAGTAGCGTTTTTTTTCTCTTTGAGAAAGAGGAATTGTTTTCTTTTTAACTTTTTCTATTTTAATTTCACTCATTTTTTTTCACCAGTTTGTTCTAATATAAAACTCTTTTTTAAAATTTCTTCTTTTAATCCTAATGTGCTTGCTAGGGCTAGTCTTATTTTAGGATGTTTTAAATTAAGCGGATCTTTACAACCTGAAGCCACAATAAATTTTGTATTTTTTTTATTACAATATTTTACAACTTCTAAATAATTTTTCCAAAATAAATGTCTTTCAAAACTATTTTTTTCAAGTAATTCTTCAAACATTAAAACAACCGTAATATTATTTTCAGAAAGTTTTTTTGCAAGTCCCAAATCAAAAAATTGTTTTTCACTAACTGGTTGTAATAAAAAATTTGCTTTAATTTTAACTGCAAATTCATTAGCAGTTATACTTCCACCCAAAACTGCAATTTTTTTATTTTTTAATTTATTAATATCAGTTTTTTCATTTACTAAATAACAAGGAATTTGCTCAGCTTGTTTTACTTTTTTTTCTTGAATATCATTTAAAACTAGAACAATTAATTGTTCTTTAAAATAAGTACTAACTTGTAACAACTCTTTTAGAGGTTGTGGGTAAACTATGTCCATTTTTTATCACTTTAAACAAAACCTTCGGCCTTGTTTTTTAAATTCAATTTAATCAAGCTATTTACTTCTATTATTTTTGTACATTATATCTTTTTTTCTTTTCTTTTTTGCATGATTTTTTGAATTTTCAATTTTGTTTACTTTTCCTGCAAATGTTTTTCCTCTTTCAGCTCTTCCTTGTTGATTTTTTGAAAGGAAAGATAATTCTTTATCATTTTTAATTGTACTTGCTACTCTATCAGCCAAAACTACTTCATAATAATGAGTTCTACCATCTTCACCAACTTTATAAGATCCTAAAACTTCAGCATTTTCATATTTTTTTGAAGCTCTTTCTTCAGCAATTGCTCTAATACTCTTTTTTCTAGTTAATTTTGCTTGTCCTTGTCTTTTTGGTCTTCTTTTATTTTTTGGTCTAGAATAAGTTCCGTGCCCTTTTCTTACTTTTGCTCTTACAACAAAAATACCTTGTTTAGCTTTATATCCAACTTGTCTAGCTGAAACTAAATTAGAGGGTTTTTCTACTCTAACAACACTATTTTCAGTATTTCTAAATTCAAACTCTTTAGCTTTCATTATTGAGTCATAATCGTAATTTTCATCTTTTTCAGCCTTCCATTCTTTTTGGAATATTTTTGAAAGGTATTTATTTAATCCCATTTTGCTCACCATTTTGTTAAAAATAATTATATTGTCCTAATATCTAAAGTAAATTGATAAAAAAGCATTTATAAAACTAACTATCTTTTTCACCTAAAAAACAAACGAGAAAAAATGCCATAAACCCTGCTAGTAATAGCTTTATTTGCAGCAGCCCTAACACCGTGATCAGCAATTCTATGAGTAACTCCATTAACTTTTGACTTAATTTTTCCTACTTTATCACCAGAGAATGGTTTATTACCCCCCTGATAAATATTAGTTCGCACAGGCCCACGTTTAAGTCCAGGCGCAAATCCGCGTTTAGCGGGACCTTTTAATCCAATATTTTCATGACGTTTAAATCTTGACATAATTATCAATAAATATTGTTTGAATTTGTTTATTTAAATTTAACGAAATTATTAATATTCATGGGGCTAGCAGTAAATCAAGAAAAACAAATTGAAACAAATAAAACAAAAAATGAAGTTAAAACTTGCGATAAATGCAAAAAAAAAGTAGTAATTAATTTAGCATACGGCCCACACAAATTTTGTGAATATCATTTTAATCAATTTTTTGAAAACAGATTCAAAAAAACAATTAGAAAATACAAATTAATAAAATCTAAAGAAAAAATATTAATTGCCCTAAGTGGAGGAAAAGATTCTGTTACACTACTACACTTATTAAATAAATTTTATAAAAAAAGCAATACTTTTAGTGCATTAATAATTGATGAAGGAGTTATAAATTATAGAAACCATGCAGTTAAACTTGCAATTGATGAGTGTGAAAAATTAAAAATTCAATATAAATTAGTTTCATTTAAAGACGAATTTAATATTACTAATGATAAAATTATGCCCTTAATTTTAAAAAATAATAAACTTGGAGGAACTTGTGCATTTTGTGGAACACTACGGAGAAATTTAATGAATAAATATGCTAAAAAATTAAAAGTTGATAAAATTGCAACCGGACATAATTTAGATGACGAAGTTCAAAGTTTTGTAATGAATGTTTTTAATAATGATTTTATTAGATTAAAACGAACTGGAGCTACTGCAGGAATTATTGAACATGAAGGTTTTGTTAAAAGAATAAAACCACTTTATTTAACTCCTGAAAAAGAAATTATTGCATATTGTGCATTTAACAATATAAATCATTATTCACAAGTTTGTTGCCCATATAGTTGGACTGCAAAAAGAAATGAATATAGAGAAATGTTAAATAATTTTGAAAATAGATTTCCTGGAACACAATTTTCAATAATGCGTTTTAATGAAAAATTAAAAGACGAATTAAAAATAAATAAAAAAACTAAATTGAATTTAAAATCGCAAATGAAAAATTGTAAAATTTGTGATGAACCTACTGACAAATTAATTTGTAAAACTTGCGAAATGATTGAAATATTAAAACAAGAAAGTAAAAATAAAAAAAATACAAAATTAAATGATAAAAAATATAATAAAAAATTAACTTGTTATTCAACAAAATATAATTAACTATTTTTTCTTAGCAGTTGATTTATTTTTTTGTTCATCTAAATCTAAAATTTTTTCTAATTTTTCAGTAAACATTTTTTCAAACTTAGTTAACTCTTCTAATTTTGCATCTATTGCAAGAGTTTTTTCATCAAGTTCTCTTTGAACATCAGAATTTTTTATATTTATTTGTTCAATCGCATCATTAAGTCTAGTAATATTTTCTTCCATGCTTCTTAAAAATTCTTTTTTAAATTGTTCAAGAAGTGAAATTTTTGTTTGAATTTCTGAAGGATTGATTTCTTTTTCAATAACACTTAATCTGTTTAATTTAATTTCAATTTCACTAATTAGATCTTCTGCTTTTTGCAGAGTCATTCTTTCAATTTTTTGTTCTGCTTCTTCAACTAAACCTTCAGCAATATTTTTTTCAAGCTCCAGAGTTTTATTTATTCTCTGATCCATTTCATTAATTTGATCTTGCGCAGTATCAATAAATTCTTGAGCTTTAGATTTACTTTTTATTAATTCAGAATTCATTTCAATTATTAGTTGAGATTTTGTACTTTTTGCTTCATTAAGAGTTTTTTGAAGTTCCATAAAAATCTTTTCTTCATCTTCTTTTGATTTTTGAATTGCTTCAACATACCCTGATAATTCTTTTGCTTGCTTTTTAACTTCAGAAATTTTTGAATCAATAATAAAAGTTATTTCTTTTTGTTTTTGATCTAAAACTTCTTTGTTACTAGACATAATTAAATCTCTTTGTGATTCAAGTAAAACTCTAAACTGTTTAGTTTCTTTTTTAACCGCATCATTAACTTTATTTTCTATTAATGCATCAACATCATCTTTTAATTTTTTCATTTCATTTAATTTCGAATTAATTGCAACAATTATTCCTTTTTTCCACATTTGTTCAATTTCTGGATCAGAAATACTTTTTATTTTTTCAGTAGTATTTAATCTATTTTCAAAATTTGAAAAATTATTTTTTGATTGTACAAATGCACTTCTACTTTTTTCTAAATCTCTTAATTCTCTTTCAAGTTCTTTTTTAAAATCAAGCGAACTTTTATTTTCAGAATTTTTATTAGAGTTATTAGAATCAATATCAGACCCATTATTAGATTCAATATTTTGAGATGAATTATTTTCTTTTTTATTTACTAATTTATCTAATCTGTCTTCAATATTTATTTTACCAGATTTATTTTCAAAAGCATTACTTGATTTTGAAATAAAATTTTGATTTTCCTCTTCACCAAAATCAATTTCTTCTGATTTTACTGAATCATCAATATTAACAGTTTTATCTTTTTTAATAGGTTCTTCATCAGAAGTTATTTTTGCTTGACTTAAAATTTGATCTTTAAAACTTAAGCCTTCAGAATCATCTACCATAACTTTTTTTTCCAAAACTTGAGATTTAGATTTTGCTAAATTAATTAATTCTTTTGCACTAGTTTCATCAATTCCAACTTCGCGCAAATTTTCAATTATTTCTGAATCGCTAATTCCATAAGTAATTAATTTTTTTATAGATTCAATTACTTCTTCTTGTTTATTTGATGCCATATTATCAATATAAAAATAGCATTTGTATAATAAAAATGTTTTTAAAGAGCTTATGGTGAAACAAAGATTACACTATCGCCCCTAATTAAAATTTTACCATAATTTTTTTTCATTTCTCCATTTTCAATTTGAGAAGCATCTTCTAAATTTAAATTCATGTGAATATCAAATGCTTTTAATTTTCCTCTTACTTGTTTATCTCCTTTTAAAACTACTAATATTTCTTTGTTTAACGCATCGTTCAACAAATCAAATGGTCTGTTACTCATTATTCCACCTCACTTTTTTCTGAATTTTGATAACAATCTTTGTAAAAATCCTATTTTTTGTTCTTTTTTTTCAATAACTTTTATTCCGGTCAATCTTGAAGCAATTCTTTGAAATTCTTTTGCTGCTTCTCCATCAGGTTTTCTTATTGAAACAGGATAAACTTTTTGTTGCATAAAAGTTTTTCTAATTTCAGCATCAAATCCAACAGCCCCATAAATTGGAAGTTCTAAAATATTTGATACTTCTTGTTTGCTTATTTCTCCTTTTTCATTCATTATAAAATTAATTATTACTCCAATAACTTTTGATTTTAAACGTTGAGCAACTATTTTTGTTTTTAATGCATCTGCTATGGCTGGCGAGGTTGGCATTGTTACAATAATTGTTTCTTGTGCTGAAGAAAGAGCACTTAAAACATTTTTTTCAATTCCTGCAGCAGCATCAAGTAAAATAAAATCATAATTATCTTCTAATTGTTCAACTATTCCAATTAATCTTTCACTATCTACTCTTTTATAATTATCTAAACTTAATCCAGATGGAATAAAATGTAATCCTTCAGGACCATCATAAATTGCATCATGAACTTGAGCTTCACCAAGCAGTACATCATGAAGAGTAATTGGAGAAGATTGCATCCCTAAAATTAAAGATAAATTTGCCATTGCTACATCAGCATCAATTAACAAAACTTTTTTTCCTAAACGAGAAAGACAAATCCCCAAATTTGCAGTGATTGTAGTTTTTCCTGTTCCACCTTTTCCAGATGCTATTGCAATAACTCTTGCCATTTTATCCCCTCACCGATTCAAATTCTTTTTTTGAGTGTTTTTTATTTTCATCAAGTAATTCAGTTAATTCAAAAGCAAGTGCTCTTAATTCTAAATTTGATAATTCACTACCTGCTCTAACAATAAATACTTTATTATTTAAATTAAAAAGCATAAACCAACCATCTTCTTTTTTTATTAAAACTGTTTGAGTTTGTGGTAATTCACTTTTAATATATGAAAGCATTGCTGTTCCAATTATCCCATCATTTTCTTGGGTTGATTCACTTGAAAGAATTATACTTCCATCAAAATTAGTTACAACAAAAGACTCCACTAAATGTTTTCTTTTTAATATTTCTAAATTTTTTCCAAAATCTTTTGAAAAAATATAATTGTGTTTTGATAAAAAATCTTTTAAAAATTCTACTTGAGAATTTGAACTAGAACTGGTTTGTTGATATTGAGGTTTAAATAAATTAGAAAATATATTTTTTATCAATTAACTCACCTTTTTTAAATATTAATTTTTTTGATTCTTTAAAACATTTAAACCAAACCTGCCAAGCAGATCATCAGTTTTTGTTTGAACTAAAAATTTTGCCTCAAAACTATTAGGAATTAGCTTTGGAAGGTCTTTTAAAGATATTTTGCTAGTTGTTAAAATTTTTTCATCAAACGCAGTTACTAAATCCACTTGGCTTCTACTTAATTCAACTGCTTGAAAAAATCCTTCTCCTTTAGTTTGATTAAAAAAATAATCAAGTGCTTGGTCTGATTTAAAAATTTGTTTTAAAGTCATACACTCAACAATGCAAGCAATTATTTCCCCATCTCTAAAAAAAATAGCACCCTCTTCCATACAATTTCCTTTTACTGATTGAATAATATAACCATTAAATTTACAATTATTTAATTCTTCAAAAATAATTCCAAAATTAACAGGCAAGGGTGCTTTTGAAACTACTTTACCAACAGGAAAATTCATTTAAACCACTTTTTTTCCTTTTAAAAAAACTACTTTATCTGCAGTATTTTTTAATGCAGAAGCACTCATTTCTTCAGCCATTATTGCAATAGTTTCCTTACCTCTATTTTTTGCTTTAATTAAAGCAGGTAAAAAATCAGAATCTCTTGTTGCAAAAACAATTGTGTCAATTTCTTGGTTGAAAACAGTTTCTGTAGCGTCACATGCCATAGCAACATCAACATCAGTTGTAGTAATAATTGGTTCAAAACCTTGGTTTACTACTGCTTCAACTAACTTATTTGAAGCAAATTGATTTAAGTAAACTCTACCAATTTTTATTGACCCATGTTTTAGAGCCTCTTTTTTTATCATTTCAAGGTCTATTCCAAACTCTTTTCTAAGCAAATTAGGGCCATCTACAAAAACAGCCATTTTTTTCTCCCCAGTATTAAAAAAATGCTTTAATTTATTTCTTAACATAAAAATCACTCAAAAATCATCAAATTCTCTTTTATATTATACATTAGATTATAATAAAAAGGTTTTAGTGTGTTTTTTAAATTTAAGATAAGTTTTATAAATTAAATTTAACTAATAATTTCTAATAAAACAAGGGGAAAGTGAATAAATATGGTTGATGAAAAAAAATTTATTGGAGCAGGGACTTTAAAACCCGGCAATTATGTACTTATTGATGAGGAAGTATGTCAAGTTAAAAGCACTGAAAAATCAAAACCTGGAAAACACGGAGCTGCAAAAGTAAGAATTACAGCATTTAATGTTTTTACTGGACAAAAAAAGGGACTACTTAAAGGAACTGGAGACGATGTTGAACAACCAATTTTATTAAAACAAAATGGACAAGTTGTTGCAGTTGTTGGAAACACAATTAATTTAATGGACACTGAAACTTACGAAACAAAAGATGCTCCAAAACCAGATTTCCCATTAGTATCAGGTGACGAAGTTGAATATCACCAATGGGGAACTAATGTAAAAATTAATAGAAAGAAATAGTTAGTAAAACTATTTCTTTTTTCTTTTTTTAAAAAAATTAAATATTAATAAATATAACAAATTAACATATATTTAATAGTGAAAAAAATGCAATTAAAAGATTTTACTGCAAAACCCTGTACTACAAAAGTAAGTTATGAATTTTTTCCAAAAGATAGAGTAGATATTAATTTAGAAATTGCTAGTGAAGAAATTAATTCAATTTGTGAAATTGAAATTTGTTCCAAAGTTTTACTAATTGGAAAAATTGAAAATAGAACAATTTCTATTTTTAAAAATGGAAAAATTGTTGTACGCGGAGAAAAAGATGGAAAAAAAGCTAGAAGCATAGCTGAAAAAATTTGTAATAAATTAAATAATAGTGTTAAAATAAAAAAAGGATTATTTGGATTTTAATTGGCGGGGGAAAAATGGAAAAAGAAAATTGTATTTTTTGCAAAACGCGCCTTTCGCCGCGCGAGAGCGAAGAATTTGCCTTTTGTTCTTACAAAAGACAGAAAGCAAGGTGATTGATTTGGATAATTGTATTTTTTGTAAAATTATAAATGAAGAAATACCTTCAATTAAAATTTATGAAGATGAATATTGCATTGTTATTTTAGATAAATTCCCAATAACAAAAGGACAAACAATTGTTATTGGAAAAAAGCACGCTGATTATATTTTTGATTTAGATGATGAACTCTATAAACACATTTTTTTAGTATCAAAAAAAATTGCAAAAGCAATTGATGCTGCACTTAAAACACAAAGAACTTGGATTTTGGTTCAAGGAATGGAAGTAGCACACAACCACATAAAATTGCTGCCAATTTACAAAAATATTTTTGTTAATTTAAACGAAGGACATGGAAAAGAAGCAAGTAATGAAGAACTTAATGAAATTGCACAAAAAATAAAATCACAATTATAAAAAAACACAAAATTTAGGACAAATTTAGTTTGAAAACTACTTTAATCTTATTCTACTTCATTCAATTTCCAAACTCTAAAGGTATTAATTGTAAAGCACTCTATTACTATTAAGAAAAAAAATCTTTTTCTCCCACACAAAAAATTTAACCGGCAAAAAAGCCTAAAAGGGCTTATAAATCAAATTAATAACAAATAAATGGGGAATAAAAATGGACATAAACTTAGAAGAACTTGAAAAACAAGAATCAAGCCCATTTTCAGAAAAATTTGAAGAGTTCTTCAATTTAGAATATAAAAAAGAAATAGAAAAAATAATTGAATCATATCCTGAAGAAAGAAGTTTAGTTATTGATTTTAAAATTCTTGAAAAATTTGATCCCCTTTTAGCAGATGAATTAATTGAAAATCCTGAATCTATTTTAGAAGCAGCAAATTCTGCAATAAAAGAAGTTAATATTCCTTCATTAAATGTAGAAGAATTCAAACCACATATTAGATTTAACAATTTACCAAAAGACCGACACATTAATATTAAAAATATTGGATCAAGTCATTTAGGAAAAATGATTTGTGTTGAAGGACTTGTTAGACAAATAACTGATGTTTTACCAAAATTAAAAATGGCAACTTGGAAATGTAAACGTTGTGGAAATATATATAAAACTCTTCAAGAAAAACAACAAATACAAAAACCAAATATTTGTGAATGTCATTCTCGTGAATTTGATATTTTAGAAGAAAAAAGTACTTTTGAAGATTATCAAAA
>CAZBHA010000002.1:0-25891 GCA_964491675.1 uncultured archaeon | reverse complement strand
CCAAAAAGTAAAATTCATTTGTCAGGGTATCAAGCTATTGAAACTCCTGGAAGAATGCTTCAAGATGAAGGAAAACTTCCTTATGGAAAAAATGAATCAATTGTAAAAGTTGGTTGTAAATATGAAAAATTTGATTTAAGTGCACATCCTGGACAAAGTGAAATGATTAAAGCAATAAAAAAATGGAGCCCTAAAAAAGTTTTTTTAATTCACGGGGATAAAAAAGTAATTCCAATTTTTAAGAAAAAAATTATTGATGAAACTGGAATTGATGTAGAAATATTAAAAGCAAATACTAAATTAAAATTTGAATAATGCTTAAAATTTACAAAAAAGTAATTTATATTAATTGTTATAATATAATCTATTTATGTCTTTTAAACAATTTTGTCCAAAATGCGGAAAAGAAACAACTTTACTAGTTGGCAAAGTATGCCTAGATTGTTTTTTAAAAAATAATAAACTTTTTGAAGTTGAAAAAATTAATATAACTCAATGTAAACATTGTCAAAAGCTTTTATTTAGCGGAAATTGGATTGAATTTGATGATGGTGTTATTGCACAAGAAGTTGCAAGAAATGTTAAATTAAATTCTGAAATAAAAGACCCAAAAATATTTGTGGAACTTGAAAGATATCCTGAATCAAATTTTGAAGCACTAATTCAAGTAAAAGGAATTATTAATAACTCAATGATTGAAAAAGAAGATTCTATAAAATTTCAAATCAAAGAAACAACTTGTGATTCTTGTATGAAATTAAATTCTAATTATCGTGAAGCAATATTACAATTAAGATCTAGTAAAAAAGAAAATGAAGATGCAATGTTTGAACTTGCAAAAAATTTACTTGATGCACAAAGAAGTAAGGATTCACTGAGTGGAACTAGTAAAATTTTAAAAATAAAAAACGGGTATGATCTTCAAATTGGCAGTAAAAAATCTGCAGTAAAAATTGCAAGGTATTTAGCAAAATTATATGGAACACAAATTGTAATGTCAAAAAAATTAATTGGTGAAGATGAGCAAGGAAAAAGAAAATATCGTCATACATTTTGTGTTAGAGATTATAAAGAATAATTAAAATTTGTGTTTAATTAAAGTTTGTGTTTAATTAAAATTGATTTTTATTTAATATTTTTAAAAACTAATTTTCAAAAACCATTAAATTTTTTATCATTTCTTCAACTGGCATGTTTGTTGTAATAAGTGGAATCTTTTCACTTTCTGCAATTTTTATTGCAACTGGATCAACTACTTTTTTTGAAAAATCCCCATGTAAAATTATCATGCTAGGTTTCATATCTGTTGAAAATCTTCCAACTTTTACTGCAATTAAAGGACTTCGTCCATTTTCAACATTATTAAAAATTAACGCACGATTAGGTGTTTTTCCATAAAGCATCATGTATTCGTGAACTGGTACATCAAGTATCACTTTTAATGAGTCAATTACAGTATATCCAAATATTTGCTCTTCTTTTAATTTGTGTGGTAAACAAACAACATTACCATTAATTTTTTTTACCATTTCGCTTGCCTTAATTCCACTAGAGAATTCATGACTATTAAATGCTTTTTTTTCATCTTGTTTAAAATCTTTTTCAAGTTGTTTTACAACTTTTCCACCACGAGAACTGTCAAGTTCAATTAAAGAATTTACTAGTCGAGAAACAACTACTATTCCTGGGTTTTTTCGTCTTCCTCCTTCATAATCTGAAATTGTTGAAGAAGAAACTTTTAAGTGTTTAGCTAGTTCAGTTTGATGTATTGAAAAAATTTCTCTCCATTTTTTCATACTTCCGCCAGGGTCACTTGATAGAGTGATTTCACCAGCGATTGTCATTGCAAGTTTATTCATGATATAATTCTATAAAAACTATTTATAAATGGTTTCGTCAATTGTCATCAATTGTCGTAAAAAGTTCGTCACATTAAAATGAGTTTTTTTTACTTACTGTGGCATTGAACTCTGGTAAGAATTATAAAAATAAATAAAAATATTATAATATGTATATTAACTTACCAAATTATTTATTTGATTTGAATGAAAATATAAAAATTTATAATTTTCACGCTGTTTTAAAAAGAATTCATATCAAAAGTAAAAAGACAATCACTTGTGTTGCAAAAGAGCTGGGGGTTAGTCAATCGACTTGCAGTAATTATTTATCTGGTAAAAATAAACCTAATTTGAAAATGTTAAAAAAATTAGGGCAATTTTATAACACAAACTTTTTGGACTTTGCATTTAGTGGAAATTATTTATTTATAATTAAAAGAAAAAAAGTTAAATTGCCTAGAAAGTTAACGTCTGAGTTAGTATATTATATTGGTTATCTCCAAGGAGATGGTTATTTAGAATCAGATAATAAAAGTATTGGATTTACTGATGAATATAAAAGTCAATTAGAAAAAATTAGATTAATTACAATTAAAGTTTTTGGAGTTGATTGCAAAATTTATTCTGTTTTTTCTGAATTAGCAAAAAAACCGTGTTATCATTTAACTATAAATTCGTTTATTATTAATTCATTTATTCAAACAGTTTTTGAAATAAATACTGGAGTTAAGGTTAATTTAAAAGTTCCAAAAATAATATTAAATAAAAAAGAATTTTTGCCATATTATATTTCAGGGCTTTATGATGCTGATGGCACACTTCCAAAAAGACCAAAAAAAGCAAAACAGTTATTTGTTGATATTACAATGAAGGATAAAGAATTTATTGAAGAAATACAAAAAATTTTATTTTTATTTGAAATTAATACGCTTAAATTATTTAAAAGAAAAGGAACTGGTAGTTTTAATACAGTTAATTCGTTTACATGGGAAATTAGAATTAGAAAGAAGTCAGATATTTTATTATTTTTAAAAAAAATTGGTTTTCGCCATCCTGATAAAATAAAACGACAAAAAGAACTTATTCAATTGCTTATTAACGAGCCTGCCGGGAATCGAACCCGGGTCCTCGCCTAACTTCTCATTTTTGAGTAGGAGAGCGATGCCTTATCCACTGGGCTACAGGCTCTTAATTATATTAAATTTTGACTTATTATAATAAAGAAGTTCTGATTAATCTTTTTATTAGTAACTATATTGCAAGTTTTATGATTATTGCAACGCTAGTGGGAATTAATAAATTATCATTAACTGGTAAAAATTCAATTATTGTTCCAACAAGTGCAGCAATAATTGCAATGTATAATGGGAAAAACAAACTTATCCAAATTAATGAAATTATAAAACAAGCAATAGTCCCTTCTAAAGTTTTGGTATAATTATTTTTTGATAAAATAATTGTTTTTCCAAATTTTTTTCCAATGAGTGCTGCAAAACTATCACCAAAAATAAGTGTTCCTAAAGAAGCAAGTATTATTATTGGTTCATTTTTAAAAAGATAAATTACAATTGCTGAAGAAATAAAAAATAAAAGTGCTGCTTTTCCAGGAAAATGTTTTTCATGTTGTCTTTCTACAATATTTAAAATCGTGTTTACTATTTTATTTTTAAATCCGTTTTTAATTAAAAGGGCTAAAATTAAACCAATTATAAAAAAAGATAATATTATAATAAAACTTAAATCTGTTCCAAAAAAATAAATTAGTCCTAAAAAT
The DNA here is from genome assembly GCA_964491675.1 of uncultured archaeon. GTDB lineage: Archaea > Iainarchaeota > Iainarchaeia > Iainarchaeales > JAAZKV01 > JABIDZ01. Next base: position 22,276 of record CAZBHA010000002.1, on the reverse strand, counting down.
CCTGTTCCAAATAGCATATGGAAAAACTTTCTAATTATTTCTTGTTTCATTTTAAATCACTTGTAATTTAAATAATTATTTTAAATCTCCTAATCTTTTTTTCATTTGTTCATTTATTCTTTCTTGTTCAATTGTTGAATGCCCCAATTTTTTTCTTGCAGTAATTGCACGTTTATTTTTTCTAATTGATTCTTCTAAATATCGTTTTTCTAAAATTCTTGCTTCTTCAAAAAGTCCGTCTGATCTTAATCTTCTTATTCTGTCAGGGAATGAAAATAACTCTTGTTTGTATTGTGAATTTTTTATTATTTTGCTTGCTGTTCTTCCATATTGTCTAGCTTTCCCACCCATATTATCACTTCTTTTTTACTAGTATAAAATAATGTTGTTTTTCAAAAGGTTCCAAATTTATTATTTGTTCTATTTCAAAATCTTTAATTAATTTCTGTTTTTCTTTTTCTAAAATTTCACTAATTTTTTCTGATTGAGATATGCTTCTTGTTTTAAGTGAAATACCTCCATAACTTCCACTTTTTAAAAAAACAGAATTTTTTAAAAAGATTTCAATTTGGTCTCTTTGAGAAATATCAATAAAAATAGAATCTACTTTGTCTTCAAAATATTCTTGATATTCTTTTATATTTCCAGCGTCTGCTAAAATTGGTAAAATATTTTGCCTGATTTCTGATAATGCAGTTAATTTTTGCATTGCAATAGTAGAAATATCTACACAATAAATTTCTCCATTATCCCCAACAATATCTGAAACATGACTCACAGTAGTTCCTTCGGCACTTCCCAAGTATAAAATAGTTGAATTTTTTTCAAAAATATTTTTTTTAAGTCCATTAGCTATTGCAGCACAATATTTTGATTTAAATGGATTCCATTGTCTATATTCTATCCCATTAATTTCAACTAGTTTTTCGCCATAAACTTTTTGTTTAGGTATTAAATTTTTAGTAAAAATATTTTTTCCTTGTGTAAAAATGCCATTAAATTTTTGTTCCATAAAAATAGCTTGTATTTAATTTGTTTTAAATGTTTGCTTAAAGCTTTGAAATGAGGGTTTCAACTTCTTTTTTTAAGTCAATTTTTTCTTTTGATTCAAAATAGTCCATTTTGGCTGCAATACTTAGTTTTCCTGCAATAATTCTAGCTGCTTTTCCTCTTTTGTTTTTTGGAAGTTTTTGAATAAGTGGGTGATTAAAAATATGCCCATGTTTAGGCGGTAAACTTTTTTTCTTAATATGATTAAATAATGCTTTTTCAGCACCTAATAATTGAATAGTTGAAGATGGAAAAAATGCTAAGTTTTTTTTACTCCCTGCTTCTGCAAGTAGTTTTGCTCCTAAAATGCATCCTGAAATGTTTGAAAAATTTGGTAATTCTTGTGTCATTTCATTTTCAATAAATTCATCTAAATTATTTTTTTCTTTTTCAATTAATTGTTTGTTTTGTTTAAGCTCATTTAGTTTTTCCATTGCAATTCCAAATGGTTGGCGTTTTTCCCAATCTAAAATGTTTTCGTTTAGTAAATTAAGTATATTCTCAAGATCGCTTGTAAGTTTTACTGCTTTTATTATATGTACTTCTTTTCCGGCTAAATTTTCACTCATTTTGTCAATAGTTTTTTTCATTATTCTTTTTCTTAAAATTTCTCTATTTCTATTTTTATCCATTTTATTCACTAAATCCTTTTTCAAAAAAACTTTTTAATTTTATATTAAGTTCACTGCTTTTAATTCTAATTTGTTTTAAACTGTCTCTCTCTCTAATTGTTAGCGTTTCATCTTTTAAAGTGTCGTGATCTATTGTTATACAAAATGGAACTCCAATTGCATCAAGTCGAGAATATCGTTTTCCAATACTTCCACTTTCATCATAATAAATTCTAAAATCATTTTCAAGAATTTTTTTAATTTCAATTGCTTTTTCACTAAGTCCATCTTTTTTCATTAAAGGTAATATTCCAATTTGAATTGGCGCAATTTTATAAGGCAAACTTAAAACAGTTCTTTTAGCGTCAGTGTCTCTTCTAAAAAATGCTAAATCAAGAATTGCAAAAAATGGCCTATCTACTCCAAATGCAATTTCAATAACATCAGGGACTATTTTTTCTCCACTTTCAAGTCTTATTGATAAATCTTGTTTTGAAAATTTTGCATGTTGTGTTAAATCATAAGTTGTTCTATCATGTACTCCACAACATTCAGTCCAGCCAAAAGAATTTAGTTGGATTTCAAGATCCCATGCATCATCTGCGTAAAATGCTTTTTCATCACTGTGGTGTTGTCTGAATCTAATTTTTTCTTTTGGAATTCCAACTGCTAAAAATACATCATAAGCTAGTAATAATGCCCAAGCATATGCTTTATTTTTTAAAATTTTATTTTTAATTATTTCTTCAAGTTTAAATTCTTTGTGAGTTTGTTCTTTTTTTTGCATTTCTTCAGTCCAAAGTGGGAGAGTTTTGTCTTTAACACTATCAAATAATTCAAAATTATTTTTTTGTTCCTTACTTAAAAACAGTTGTGCTTCGGCTTGAGTAAATTCTCTTTGTCTTAGTAAATGTTGTCTTGGAGAAATTTCATTTCTAAATGCTTTTCCAATTTGAAAAACGCAAAAAGGTAATTTGTTTCTAAAAAATTGAGCATATCTTTTAAATGGTAAATAAGTTGTTGTTGCAGTTTCAGGACGATTGTATGCCAAAATATTTGTTCCAATAGTTGTTCTCATCATTAAACTTTGTCTTTCTATTTCAAGATTAAATCGTCCATTACAATTTGGACAAAGTACTTCATGTTCTTTAATTGCATTAATTAATTCATTATCTTTCATTGAATCTGCTCCAATACCTGTTTTTTCTTCAATTAATTTGTCAGCTCTAAAAGAACATTTACATTTTGAACAAATTATTACCGGATCATTAAATCCATCTGCATGTCCGCTTGCCTTCCAAACAATTTCTGGACTTACTATTGGGTATTCTACTTCAAAAAAATTATTTTTTATAAAAACTTGTCTTATTTGGTTTTCAACATTATTTTTCATTGCCTTTCCAATTAAACCATATGAATAAAATCCAGATACTGGGGAATAAAGTTCTGGTTCTGGACCATAAATAAAATCTTTTTCGGCTAAATATTTAGCTAAATCAACTTGTAATTCTTGTTTTTTTAATAAATTTTTATCCATTTTTCTCACTGTTTTTATAATTATACTGAATAAGAAAAGCATTAAAAATACTCTGAATGCTAACTTTTTAACTATGGCTAAAATGCACTCAATTAATGATTTAAAGGCAAAATTGTTCAAATTCTTAGATTTAGAAAAATATAACACTTTTTTAGTTTTAACTGATGATGATGAGGATGGATTAACTTCTGCTATTCAAATTAAAAAATTTTTAATAAATAATAATAAGGAAGTTAATGTTTTTTTTAACGAAAAAGGAAGTATTGTCCCAGGGGCTGCTAAAGAAGAAGATATTTTTAAAAGTTTTTTTGATAAGACTAATCCTGATTTTTTAATATTTTTAGATTTAAACGAATCAACGATAATTACTAAATTAAAATTAATAAAAAGTGAAATTCCTATTTTAATTATTGATCATCATCCATCTCCAAAAGAACTTTTTTTTAAAAATCCATTATTTGTTTTAAAACCTAATCTGTTCTCAGAAATTCCTTCTGCAAATTATTCTACTACAAAAATAGTTTATGATTTTTTTGAGGGGGATGAGTTAAATACTATAATTGGTTTAATTGGGGATAGTGCTACAAAAGAATGGGATGAATTTATTAAAATAAATTTAAATAAAAATAATTTAAATTTAGATCAAGCGATTTTAATTTCAGATATTATAAAATCAGTGTGTTCTTATAGTGGAGATAAATATGAATTATTTGATTTTATTTTTGAAAATAAAATAAGCGCGGTTTTAGGTTCGGAATTTGAAAAAAGTTCTGTTGAATTTCAAGAAGAAGTTAAAAATGAAACAAAACGATTTGAAAAAGATGCAGAAATATTTAGCGAAATTGAGTTGGCATTTTTTAAAACTAAAAATGGTTTGCCTTCTAAATTAAGTAATGTTTTATCAAAAAAATTTACTTATACATTAGTTATTTTTGCAGATGGTGATTATACTAAGGGGTCAGTTAGAAGAAATGATTTTAGAGTTAATGCTGGAGAATTAATTAAGTATGCAATAAAAAATAGTTCTACTGCAATGGGTGGTGGGCATATTCCTGCTGGTGGATTTGCTTGCTTAAATGAATATTGGCCCGAATTTAAAAAGAGGGCAATAGAATTTGCTTTAAAAAATCCTCCAAAAGAAATATTAAAATAAATTTTGTTTATTTTTATTTTAAAATATTTTTTAATATCCAAAAAAGCTTTTCCAGCTTCTAAATTTTATACTTCTTCTTTTTCTTTTTACTGAAGGATCAATATTATTTTTTTTAAGAATGTTACTCCAATTTTCTTTCAACCATTTATCAGATTTTTTTTGAATTTCTTTCCAGCCCAGTCGTTCCATTTCTTTTTCAACAACTCCTCCTTTGTGTGGGTGGCGATGTTTTCTTTCTTGATTTGATGCAAATCCTTGAAAATAATGAACTAGTTCGTGTAAGATTACATAATCTAAAATATATTCTGGAACATCCAAATCAAATAAAAGAGGATTAATTTCAATAATTGAACCAAATTCTACATTACATTTGTTTTCTTCTTTACAAGGCTTAATGTGTCCTAAAGTTCTTTTCCATTTTTTTCCAGTTTTTACAATTAAAAGGTTAGTTACTCCTTTTTCACTAAAATTTTCTCTAATTAATTGAGCGGTTTTTTTAGCAAGATAATTATTATAATCTGAGTAATCCATATTAAAATTAAAAGTAAAAAATTTAAATTACTTGGCTTATTTTTTTATTTCAAGAGTGGTTGTTGCTTCACCCAAATTTGTTTTTATCAAAATTTCATAAGTTCCAGTAAATATTTTTTCGTTAGGATTTCTTCTTAATATGCAAGTAGTTTGGCGATATTTTCCAACAGAAACATTTGGAAATTCACTTTCCGGACAAAATATAATTAATTCTTTTGATTCTGAACTAACATCTAAAGTGATATTTGTAGTATTTTCTGAAGTATTAGTTAAAAGAAGGGTTAATTCTGAAAAATTATTAGTTTCAGTTAAGTAAAGTGGATTATTTTTCCAAGTTACTGTAATTGGTGAATTAAAATTAGATATCATTGTTAATCCAAACAAAATTGTTGCAAAAATCAATATTAATAATAAAATAAGTCCAATCTTTTTTGCGTTTAATTGTGGTAAACTTAATTGTGGAAAACTAAAGTCGGGTAATCTTAATTTTGGAAGTCTTATTCTTGGGCCATATATTGACATACTAAAACTAGGTTTTAGGAATTATTAATACTTTTCTTTATTAAAATTTTTAATAATTTTAACATAATTTAGTTGTTTTTTTAAGGCAAAGTAAATAGTTGATCATCAGTAGCAAAAAACAGTTTTGCGCGAACGCCTGCATCAAGCCAAGCATGTGCGTAGGAGAAAGAAGCTAAAGCAGTTAATAGATCTCCTTGTTCTTTAAAAAAAATTGCGTCATTAAAATAATTATTTGCCATTTTTAAATAATCATCAGCAATTTTTTCTTGTTGGGTATTTAAATTATTCATTTTTTTTATTTTTTCAATTCCTTTTTTTGTAGTTGCTTGGTATTTTTCTACTTTTTTAATTAAATCGCTTTCATTAACCATTTTTTTATCACTTGTTTAAATTAAGTCCTTCTATTTCTTTTTCATTTAATTTGCCTAGTATGATTAAGCTTTGTGGGAAAAATTTGCTAATTTCTTTACAATTTAAAATTTCTTTTTCGCCAACAATTATTTTTTGTTTTTCGCCACTCATGCCAATAAGTGCAACATATTCAAAATTGTTTTTTTCATCTCTATTTTGTTCGATATTTTTTAAAACGTCTATTGCTTCTATACAATTCATTAATTTTTCAGGATTTTCATCTTTTTTTATATCAAGTAAACATAGTGTGTGCAGTCCAATTTTTTGATTATTTTTTATTTGATCATAAAAACTTTCAGGTTTAAAATTTTTTGTATGATAACAAATAGTAACAGTTCTACCAAATTTGTATTCATCTAGTCCACTTTCTGCAATAGTATTAGTTATACTAATTCCTGGAATAATTTTGTATTTTATATTATTTTGTTTTGCATCCAGTAAAACTTGTAAATGAGTAGTTGCAGTTAAGGCATTACCAAAAATCATTAATGAAATAGTATTCTTTTTAGCTGAAAGTAGAGCACTTTCAAATTGTTCTTCAACACCCACTCTTCCAATTATTTGAAATTTTTTTCCAATTATTTTTTCAAGTTGGGTAATATTTCCTTGGCTATACTGTGAAGTATAATTTTCTAAGAACACTTGATCTGAGTTTTTTAGTATTTCTTGTGCTTCTAAAGTTAATTGTTTTGGATTTAGCCCAATTCCTACTAAATATAACATATTTATCAATAAAATTCTCTTAGAAAAGTTTTAAATATTAATAAAACAAGCTTTATTTATGTGTCCTAGAATTACTTCTGGTTTATCTCAAAAAAGAGCAAGAAATTTAGGTAAAACTGCTGGAACAGCAAGTTCTTATTCAAGAAAAGTAGGAGCATCTATGAGTAGGGCAGTTACTAGTTATAAAGTTAAAAAAATTAGGGGGTTTAGTAAGTTGTTTCATAGTATTGAAGATGTTAAAACTGCCGAAGTTGTTTTAAAAAAGTTTAAATCAAAAAAATCAAATGTGTCTTTTTCTGAATTAAGTGGGGAAATAATTAGCGAAGTTAGATCTTCAAAAGTTCATAATTCACAATTTATAAATAAACAATCTGTTTTGAAAGTTATTAATTTACTTAAAAGATATGGCTTTTTAATTTAGTTTTTTTATTAAATGTTTTTTAATTTTTTTAAAGAAAAGGTTTTAATACTTCTAAATTTATATTTTATTATGCCGCGATCACCAACTGCAATACAAGGAGTTCACACAAGAAATTTTAACCCATTTAGGCTAGAAGGGGTTAGCATAAATCGAAGTCATAAAAGGATTAGACCTGAAAGAAAAATTTCTGCTACTAAAGTTGTTCAAAGAATTGCAGTTCCAAGAGGAACAAAAATTCCGTTTAGGGTTGGAACTAAAGAATTTCGTTTAGCTCAAGAACTAAGAAGAATTGCTGGAACTAAAGTTTCTCCTTCACAAAGTAAAGCGGATGTTTATGCTGTATTAGCTTCTTTAAGAAAAAAAAGTTCACTAAGATACTTAAAAAAATCAGATGTTTTTATTGGCCGAGATGTTGAAGCAGTTTTTAAAACTCTGGTTGAAAATAAAGTAATTATTTATTCTCCACTTGGAATAAAAAAATGATTTTTTTAATAATTAAAATTAATAATAACTTTTTTTAAATAATTTATGATTTAATATTTAAATTATCCCTAGTTTTAATAAACTTCCAAGTCCAGTAGCTAAACCAAGTATTGCAATTATTACTTTTATAAACATTAAAACATTTTTCTTTTTTGGTTCTTCCTTAACATAATCATCAATGCTATAAACAATTAATACTCCAAGCCCAAGTTTTATAATAATAAAAAGTAATGGATGAATTTGCATTATTAAATTTGAAACAACATGCTGTTCACTAAATGCAAAAAAACTTACTGCAATAGAACTAGCAATACCATCAATTCCTTGTCCTAAAACAATCAAAAAATTTAGTTTATCATTTAAAATTTTATATTTTGTAAATTTGTTTATTAAATAACAAATTCCATAACTCGCAATGATTATTGCTATGCAAGTAAGAATAAACCAACCCCAATTATTGAATTGTAAAAAGTTAAAAATTAAAATTGGGATTGTTATAATTATTCCAAAATTTCTTAATCTGTTAACTTTTAAATCTTTATAAATTTCGCTAATTAAAAGACCTATAATAACCAAACCAAATGTTAATATCCAAACGCCTGGTGTGAAAAACCAAAACCCTAATTCTAAAGGATTAGCAGTTTTTGTAATTCCATCAATTATTAATCGTCTTGCTTCAATTTGATGCATTAAAACTCTTAAACTCACTCCAAAAAGGATGTATGGAATTAATGCAATTAAAAATTCATAATTAAATTTAATTTTATTTTTTAAAAAATAATATATTGCTCCGCAAGCAATTACAAGTAAAATTATATAAATAATAGTATTTACTAAATTATATCCTGATAAACTAGGATCAATTATTGGTCTAATAAAATATTCATTAATAAATTCTTGCATATTAAAGTAAAATAGTAAGAGTATATAATTGTTTTTCTAGGTTGTTTAATTATGAAAAAAGTTAATTTGGCAAAACCACAAAATCTTAAAGAAGCGTTGAAATCTAAATTAACAAAAGATGAATTTAATTTTGCTCCAAAAGCATTTGATTCTTTTGGGGATGTTGCTGTGATAGAAATTCCAAAAGAACTTATAAAAAAGAAAAAAATGATTGGCGAAACTTTACTTTTAATTCAACCGCGTTTTAGAACTATTTGTTCAATTGAAAGTAATCACGAAGGAGAATATAGAATTCAAAAAGTAAAAGTAATTGCTGGTAAAAAAGATTTAATTGCAAATTATAAAGAAAGTGGGGTTAAATTGAGTGTTCCTCTTGGAAGTGTATTTTTTTCTCCAAGGCTTGGTTCTGAAAGACTGCGAATTGCAAAAGAAATTAAAAAAGATGAAGTTGTTGGTTGTTTTTTTAGTGGGGTTGGACCATATCCAATAGTTTTTGCTAAAAATTCAATTATGAAAAGGGCTGTTGCGATTGAATTAAATCCTATTGCACATGAATTTGCAGTTAAAAATGCGAAGTTAAATAAATGTTTGGATAAAATTGATTTTGTTTTGGGTGATGTTAAAAAAGTGTATAAGAAATATAAAAATACTTTTAATAGAATTGCAATGCCCTTGCCGCACACAGGTTATCAATTTTTGGATGAAACTTTTTTTTGTATTAAAAAAAATGGGATAATTCATTTTTATGAAATTGTTGAGAAAGGTAATTTTAAGTTAGTTGAAAAACAAATAAAAGAATCTGCAAAAAGAATGGATAAGAAAATAAAAATTATTTTGAAAAGAAAAGTTAGACAATTTTCTCCAAGTAAAGAACAAGTTGTTTTTGATATAAAAATATTAAATTAAATTATTTTATAAAAACACAAATATTAGGACACTTTTTTTGTTACATTTTTAAATATAATAGTTCTATTTATTTTGAAGTGAAATTATGTTAAACTTGATTTTTTTAGGTCCTCCTGGAGCAGGAAAAGGGACTGTTGCTCAAGCTATAATGGATGAATATTCTTTAATTCAAATTTCTACTGGGGATTTAGTGCGGGCAGAAATTTCTTCAGGTTCAGATTTAGGAAAAGAATTAGCACAAGTTATTAATGCAGGAAATTTAGTTGGCGATGATTTAATTAGCAAAATGTTTGAAAAATATTTAAGTGAAAAAACAGCTTCGCCTGAATTTAATGGTTTTATTTTGGACGGTTTTCCAAGAACTTTGCCTCAAGCAGACATTTTAGAAAATATTTTAAAAAAATTAAACCAAAAATTAACTGCAGTTATTTATATTGAGTCTTCAAAAGAAAGTGTGGTGAAAAGACTTTCTTCAAGATGGACTTGTTCAAAATGTAAAAAAGTGTATAATACTGTTTCTTTAAAACCAAAAGTTGAAGGTATTTGTGATATTGATAATGAAAGATTAATTCAAAGAGATGATGATAAAGCAGAAACTGTTGGAATTAGATATGATACTTTTTTAGAAAAAACTCTTCCATTAATCAAATATTATGAAAAAAAAGATTTGCTTTTTAGATATGATGGAAATGTTGCACCAAAAGAATCAATAGAAGAAGCAAAAAAAATAATTGAAAAATTGTTATAATTTTTTTGTTTTATAACACTATTTTATAAATAACTTTTATTTTTTTAAATAATTTTAATTTTTTTGTTTTAAAAATAAATTAACTTTTTTAAATTTAATATTTTAGTTAAAATTTGTGTATAAGTTAAAAAATTAAATTTTAATAAATTTGTATAATATTTTTTCCCAAGCCATTCCTAAAATTATTAGTAATATTAAAAAGAAAAACCATTTTACTCTATCAATTACCTCTACTAATCCAATAAAATCCATTAAGTAAAAAAATACTACAAAAATTAACCAAACAATAAATCCTTTTAAAAGTCCTCTTTTCCACCAAGGATTATTAAATAATCCATTACTTCGTTTGTGCGTTATTTCAGGTGTTTGATTGGCATCATCAAATTCGGCAGTATCATCAAATTCTGCATTTTCATCAATTTCGTCTTGATTTTGTTCATCATCAATTTCGTCTTGATTTTCTGAAAAATCAGCATCATCATCAAATTCGTTTTCAGTTTCTACTAATTCTTTTTTAGAAAGTTTATTTACTTTTGTTTTTGAATTAATTTGTTTTTTTGATTTTACCATAGAAGAATTAATCAAAAGGACTATTTAATTTTATTGTTAAAAGAAAAAGGTTAGTTTGCATCTAAATTATCTGCTAAAAGTTTGATAAAAATGTCTCCAAAAAATTCTTCTTGATAAGCTAGAATTTTGCCAGAATTCATTAAAAATAAAACTGGTAAAAAAGTATCAATTATTGAATTATTATCATTTAACTGAATTAAATCGTTAAATAGTACTATTCCTTGAGAGTCTGCCTTTTGTTTTATTAAGTCAAAAATATCATCTAATTTTTCTTCAATTGAGATAGTATCAAAATTAAGTTCCATTTTAGGCATACTTCTTAAAATATTTTTTTTAGGTTCAGCTTGTTGAATTATGTCTTCTATACTATTAACAAGTTCATCAAGACTAATTCTACCCTCTCTTAAGGAGCGAGATGCAAGAAGGTCTGGAAGTTCTTCAAGAAAAAGCTGTTTTTGTTCTTCAGAAAGTTCTTCTTTTTCATCTTCTTCATCAAGTGAAGATAATTTAAGTTGTTTACTTTTTGTTTTTACTAAAATTGCACAAGCTAAAATTGCATTAGCTGGAACTCTTAAGTTTAAATTTTCCATTTGATTTATTTTTTCTAAATATTTTTCAGTTAAATTTGAAACATCAATATTCCAAGGATCCATTTTGTTTGTTTTAACAAGGTCAATTAAAATTGTTTTCCATTCTGGTTGATCAATTAAATTAACTAAATCCATTTTTGAATAATCTCTTTCAAAAGCAATTTCTTCATTTTCTAAATTAAGTGGCTCAATATCTTTAATTAAATCAGGTTTTTTCATAATAATTAAATATGTAAAGAAGTTTATAATTTTTTGCAAATTGACAAAACTAGTTATTTAACACAATACTTAAATACCCCTTAATACTTTATTTTAAAAGGTGAGAAATTGGAAAAAATTAAAACTGGTATCCCTGGACTTGATGAAATAACTAATGGTGGAATACCAAAAGGAAGTAATATTTTGGTTGCTGGTGGAGCAGGAACCGGAAAAACAATTCTTACAACTCAATATTTATACAATGGGGCTACAAAGTTTGGAGATGCGGGGCTTTTTGTTACTTTAGAAGGAAATGTTAGAGATATTGCATGGAACATGGAAAATTTTAATTGGGATATAAAAAGTTTACAAGATCAAAATATGCTTACAATTTATAGATTAAATTTAAATTTTTTAAGAGATGAAAATAATATTAGAGATAAAATAGAAGAACAACTTGATAATATTGAATCAGAAGTAAAAGAAATCAACGCTAAGCGACTTGTGATTGATTCAACTACTGTACTTGGGGCTTATTTAAGTTCAAGTATACTGCGAACAACTCTATTTCAATTTGCTGATAGACTTAAAACAATTGGTTGTACTAGTTTACTTACAAGTGAAACAGCGCCTACAAAAACTACTTTTTCTGCATATGGTGTTGAAGAATTTGTTTCAGATGGTATAATTGCGCTATATTTCACACCTCCTAATAGGAGTATTTTTGTTAGAAAATTAAGAGGAACTACTCATAGTAAAAACCCCCACCCTTTAGATATTGGGCAAGGTGGGATAAGTATTAATGCAAGAGATAATATTCTTTGGGAAGCAATAAAATAATTCTTTATTTTATTTAAACTTATAAAAAAATAATTCTTAAAAGCATTAAAAAAAATAATTTTGAGTTAATATATTTTTGCTAATAAATTTGGGCTAATGATTTTAAAATAATATATCTAAATTAATAATTTTAAAATAAGATTTTTAAAAAAACAGTTTTTAAAATAATAGAATTAGTTAAAAAAACTAATTCTTTATTTCAATTTTAAAAGTGTGTCAATTCTAGACCTATCAAAACCAACGATTATTTCACCATTGATATCAAGTACTGGAACTCCCATTTGTCCGCTTTTTTCAACCATTTCTCTAGCTTTTTCTTGATCTTCATTAACATTAATATCTTCAAAAGCAACGTTATTTTTCTTTAAATAATCTTTTGCCATAACACAATATGGGCAAGTATTTGTTGAGTAAACTTTTACATTCATTTTTATCACCAAATATTTTTGTAATTATTTAGTATTAAAAAGATTATGGATGTGCGAAAAATGATTAATAATTTGCTTTTCTCTTAAATTAATTTTATTATTTATCTGTTTTTAAGGGTAATATTATTTTTATTAAAAAAAAGATTTTTTTGGACTAGAGGGGGTGTCACAAATACTACCTGTTGGGTAAAGTCCAAACCGGACCAGATTACACCCCGTAATCCTTATTTACATTGTCATTTTCAACATGTACATTCATTAAATGTTTAACTATTATTAAGGTTTAATAGTTTGAAATCAAAACCAAAAGTGATAATATATTAAAGAAACATTACATTTTTTCTTATTTTTTTTGTCCAACCATAACAAAAAATGCGTTTTGTTTTTTAAAAAGCCAGTTTATTTCATCTATTATGGGTGTTTTAAATTCTGGTTTTGATGCAATAAAAACTACATTTCCTTCTTTAAACCATTTTAATATTTGATTAATTGAATGATAACTTTCATGCACTTGCCCAAATTTGTCAGCAAGCCAACTTGGATTGTCAATTCCTCTAAAAACATTTTTTCCAAATTTAATTCTTTTTTCAATATCATTTCCACAAAATATTCTTAAAATTATTCTTTTTAATCTGTGTCTAAATCTAGAATATTTATTATAGAACCCAACAATTATAATTCCATCTTTTTTAGTGTGTTTGGTTGCGATAATAAATCCTTTCTTTGCATCAATAGTGTGATGTAAACTTCCAAGTGCAATAACAACATCAAATTTTTTGTTTAAATTTGATGTAAGTATATTTTTTTCTAAAAATTTTGCAGTAGTTTTAAATTTTTTTGAAATACGTTTGGCATGTTTGATTGAACTTTTTGAAAAATCAATTGCAGTAATTTTTCCTCCACAAAGAGCTAATCCATTAGCAAGTTCTCCAGTTCCACAACCAAGTTCTAATATTTCCTTTTCATTCCAAAAAGTTTGATCTTCAAAAAATATTTTACTAACCCATTTAACATATTTTTCTAAATCGCTTTTTTTTAAAATTTTTCTTGATGGGTAAGGATATTTTTCATATAATTGTTTAACTTTTTTTTCATTAAAAGTTAAATCACTAATTTCTTTGTTTTTCATAAAATACTTGCTTTGAAAAGCTTTTAAAAATCATTTTAATAGTTTATTTTTATGTTACAAATAATTGGTTTATTAGATTTAGACTATTTTTATGCACAATGCGAAATAATTAAAAATCCTGAACTTAAAAATAAACCAGTTGTGGTAGTAATGCAAACAGTTAGAGAAAATGTGGGGGCTGTTGCAACTTGTAATTATAAAGCGCGAGATTTAAAAATAAAATCGGGAATGTCATTATCTTTGGCAAAAAAACTTGCAAATGATCAAACTTTTTTTATAAATGCTGATAAAGAGTATTATAAGAAAGTTTCAGATACTATTTTTGATATTTTAGATAAATATTCTGAAAAAGTAGAACAGGTTTCAATTGATGAAGCTTATTTTGATTTAACGCCTCAAAATTCTTTTGAAAAAGCAATTGATGTATGTAATAAAATAAAAGCCCAAATATTTGCAGAAACTAAAATAACTTGTTCAATTGGTTTGAGTGTGAATAAGTTAGTTGCAAAAATAGCTTGTGTTGAAAAAAAACCAAATGGATTAACGGTAGTTTCACAAGAAAAAGTAGATTCTTTTTTAAAAAATAAAAGTATTGTGGAAATTAGTGGAATTGGTCCAAAATCTGAAAAATTATTAAATAATTTGGGAGTTAAAACAATTGCTCAATTAAAAGAATTAAATAAAAATGAATTAATACTTTCTTTTGGGCAAGTAAAAGGTGAACAAATTTATAATTTTGCAAGAGGACAAGATGATCGAATTATAAATCCAAATAGGGAAAAAAAACAGATTTCGCGTTTAATTACTTTAAAAAAAGATACTCTTGATTTTAATGAAATAAAAGAATCAACTGATTTTTTATGTGAAAGAGTTTTTAGTGAATCTTTAAACATTAAAAAAAATTTTAAAACAATTTCTATAATTTTAATTGATACTAAAAATAATTCTGTTTCAAAATCAATATCTCCTTTAAAAGAGATTAATTCTTTGGAACAATTAAAAGAAATTTCTTCACAACTTTTGGAGGATGTTTTAAAAGAATCTTTAATTTTGTTTAAAAGAGTGGGAATTAGAATTTCAAATTTTGGAGAAGATTATGGCTATCAAAAAAAATTATTTGATTTTTAAAAGTGATTTTTATGAAAGAAAGTTTGATTAAAAAAAAATTGCGTGCAAAAAAAGTTTTTAATAGTTTGTCCAAACATTATAAATTAGTCCCAAAATTATTTTTAGATTATAAAACTGATGCGCAATTAGTTGTTGCAATAATTCTTTCTGCACAAAGTACGGATTTGCAAGTAAATAAAGTGACTTTAAAACTTTTTAAAAAATATAAATCAATTGATGATTTTGCTAATGCAAACAGGGCTGTTTTTGAAAAAGAGATTTATTCTACTGGGTATTATAAGCAAAAAGCAAAAAATATTATTCTTTGTTTTAAAAAAATTAAAACTGATTTTAATGGAAAAATTCCTCTAAAAATGAATGAGTTGATTACTTTGCCAGGAATTGGGCGAAAAACTGCTAATTTAGTTTTAGCATCAAAAAATATTGTTGATGGAATTGCAGTAGATACGCATGTTTTTCGTCTTTCACACAGAATTGGTTTTACTAATAAAAAAACTCAATGGGGTGTTGAAAACGATTTAATGATTTTGTTTGATAAAACTAACTGGGATAAAATAAATGGTTTATTAATAATGCATGGCAGGGCTGTTTGTTCTGCAAAAAAACCTAATTGTAAAGATTGTTTTCTTAATAAAAATAATTTATGCAATCTAATTGGGATTGAAAATTAATAGTGGTAATTGCTAATTTTTTTTAACTTATTAAATAGTTATTTAATACTTTATTTATAGAATTTTTAATATGATAAACAAAAATGATATTATATTAAATACAGTTGATAAGTATCCTGAAGTAGCAACTGTTTTATCTAATGCTGGACTTCATTGTATTGGTTGTCACGCATCAGGTAGTGAAACAATTAAAGAAGGTTGTCTTGCACATGGTTTAAGTGAAAAAGAAATAGATAGTTTAATTATTGATATAAATAAAAAAATAAAAGAATATGACTCTAAGCCAAAAATAAATTTTACAAATATTGCAATTAAAAAATTAAAAGAAAAATTAATTAAAAATAAAGCTAAATTTATTAGAATAACTCCAATTTTTGGGGGAGTTGATTTTGAGACAGTAGATCAAAAATTTGATTTAGATGTTGAAATTTTATTTTCTGACTTAAAAATTATTACAGACTCAAAAACTGAAAGATTAATTAGGGGAATAAAAGTAGATTATAGTTCTAAAGATAATGATTTTGTTGTTGTTGAATAATTTTTTAATTAACTCTTTTTCCAGCAAATACTCCAATAAAAATCCCAACTACTAAAGTTAAAATTATTCCAATTGAAAAATAAAAATAATCTGAAAAGTAAATATTTTGTTGTAAGTTTAAATCTTGATTTTTTTGTATATTAGTTAATAACCCTACATCTTCTTCAATAAATGTGCGGTCCATTGTACCCACTGTTTGAAGTTCGCCCAGGTTATTGTTTGGAAATGTATTAAATCCATTACTTTGTAATATAATTAATATTATTCCTGCAAAAAATGCTGCAGTAATTGATAGCATAACAAATACTTTTGCTTCTTCAAATAAGCTTGGTTGTATAACTTGTTTTCCTTTACCAGTTAACTGATAATACTTCCATTTTCTACCTTCATCTATTTTTGAAATTAGATCAGCATTTAACAAAATTGAACAATGTTCTTTTACAGTTGAATTTTTTAACATTAATCTTTGACTTAATTCACTAAGAGTCATGCGTCTTTCTTTTAGTTTTTTTAATATATTTACTCTACTGTCTGCTGAAAGAGCTTTAAAACTTTTATCATCAAGAATTATTTGTCTTTCCATTAAGAAGTTTACACTTGTTCTCTTTTTAATAGTATTTTTTTTATTTGGTAAGTAAATTAAATTAGGCCATATTCTTTCTTTGGTTTATTTACAATTTTTCTTAATAATGTATAAATAATTCCTGTTAAAATTTGAACAACTATTCCAAATAAACTAATAGATAATACTAATCCAGATAATGGATAAATTATCCATGAAAGTTTTGATATGTTTTGAATAATTGGCATTTGTGCTAATATTGTATTACCTAAATTATTATCTTTTGGTAGAGTTTCTTTTATTTGGTTCTCATACTCCTTAGAACTAATTGCAGTTTTAAGTGAGTTTATTTGAGTTATGAAATTTTGTGCATCAATATCTTCTTTTTCTTGAAGTGTTTTATAACTTTGAAAGTTTTCAATACTATTAATAGTTTCTTTTTGTGTAGAAATAATTGCAGTTATTAGTGAATCTTCAATTATTGCTTTAAAATTATCTTCTTCTCCAATTGTAGTGTTTAGTAAATCTTTATTAAAATTTTCTTCAAATTCACTTGCGTTTGGAAAAGTTATTAATAAAATTGAGATAAATAATCCAATTGAAAAAAACAAAGTTACTTTTTTTGCTGAATTAAATCCGGAACTAAATGTACTTTCATTTTCACTAGATTTTATCAGTAAAAATAAACCAATTGTAGAAAATAAAAAAACTATTAAAAAATCAAGTTTATTAAATATAATTAACCCAATTAAACTGCTAATAATCCAAGTGGGCAATATTATTATTTTTGCTTTTTTTGATTCAAATCTTTTGCTTGCACAAAAACTAATTGAGATTATTATTGATATTGAAATAACAAATACTAAAAAGTAAATACTTAATGTTTTTTGAATTAGGGGAAAAATATTTATTGTTAAAAAGTCAGCAATTTCTATTTTTGTTAAAAATAAAAAAAATGTTGAAATTAAACTTAATGTTGCTAAAATTAAAGTAAATTTAATTTCATTATTTTTATAATTCATAAAATTAAAGATTTTTAATCATTTACAGTTACTCGTATTTTAACTTCTGCTTGATCTTGTGCTCTTTCACCAATATTTATTGGATCATCATAAGTCCATTTTAAGAAACATGAATTAAATTCTTTACTTGCAGTTTCGTCAGGTTCAATTTTCCAAACAACATTTGCTTCTTCACCAGCTTTTATTAAAGGGATGTCAGTTTGAGTTAAAGTAATCCAATATAGACAATCAGGATCTGAAGGTGAATCTTCAATTAAACTTAATTTTATGTTTGTAATATCTAAATATTTACTTTTATTTTCTAGTTTTGTTTTTCCTAAGGAAGTATCAATTTCGTCACAACCTTCTTCAATTTTACATTTTGTTGAATAAGAAAGTCCGTCAAGAACCAAATTAGGTTCAAGTTTTTCAGATACTGTTAAAAGTAATCCTACTTTTGCATCGTCATCAATACTTAATGAACTTACTTTTATTTCTCCTCTAAATTGTGCTCCAACTTCTTCATTAATTGCTGGATTAATATTTAATACTAAAGTTGCTGCTTTTCCGGCTTCAATTTTATTTATTGTAATCTTTCTTGGTTCGCCAGCGTCATTTCCTAAAAAGTCTAACCAATATAATTTATCTTCTTTTCCAGATTCTGCAACTATTTCTACTAGTACATTTTCCATATCCACTGTTTTATTTTCATTTTTTATTGTTATAGTGTTTGGCTTTTTTCCTTGGCCAGCAATTAATTTTTCATCAATTAAAGAACCTGATCGAATTCCACTCGCAGTAATTTTTACTTCTTTTACAGCTACACTTTTCATAGTTTTTAAAGTAACTGAAGTTTTTGAATTAGTTCCTGCTAATCTAAATTCAATTTTTTCATCTTTACTTGTAGTAACTTTATTTGTTTCTTTT
This sequence comes from uncultured archaeon, assembly GCA_964491675.1. Classification (GTDB taxonomy): domain Archaea; phylum Iainarchaeota; class Iainarchaeia; order Iainarchaeales; family JAAZKV01; genus JABIDZ01. The sequence continues at coordinate 3,695 of CAZBHA010000002.1, read as the reverse complement.
ATTTCTATTTCAAAAATGATTGTTCCATCTTTTTGTGGGCTAATGCTGACTTCACTAGGAGTTAATTTTATATTAAAAAAAGTATTGTCTGTTAAAATTCTAATTTTACTTATTGCGCTAGTTCCTTCGTTTTCAACTTTTAAAATGCCTGTTATTTTTTGACCCCAATAAATTTTTTCACCACTTATTTCTTTTATAATTAATTCTGCAGAAATATCTTTTTCAAGTTTAATTGATATTGGGTCTATTTTTTCACTACCAACTGTAAGTGGGCGTGTAATAGTTTTGTAGTTTAATGATTGAACGGTATAAGTGTATTCTCCAGGGGCTAAAGTAACTATGTGTGTTGATCCTCTTCCTTGATATACACTTTCATTGTTTGAATTTAAAATTCTAAAATTTTCTTCAACAACTCCACCATCAAGTTGAGTTATATTAAAAGTGATTGTTTGCTGTGCTGTAAGTGTTATAAAAACAAATATAATTACTGCAAGAATCACAATTCCAATTATTGCAAATTTAATAATCTTTTTTTTATCAGGCCCTTGATCATAATTTCCATTATAATTAGAATCTCCATATCCGCCGCCAATATCATAATTTGGTTCTTCAAATCCCTTATCAAACATAGTTATTCACGCTTACTGTATCAGAAATATACTCTTTTTTCTTTTATAATCTTTTCTGTTTCTTAAAAAAATTTAATAACTAGTATACTCATTAAATAAGTATGAAGATAACTTTTATTGCGTATAAAGATAATTCAATTCATTTTTTTAAAGAGCTTGCTAATAAGTTATCCAAAAAAATTTCTAATTTAGTACTTGAAGAACGATTTGTTTCTTTTATTGAAGATATTCCTATTATTGCACTTGAAAGTTCAAAAGAAAGTGATTTTATTTTTGTATATGTTAATTCAGACGAAAATAATCAAAATTTACTGTTAAAAGAAAAGTTAATTGAAGTTGAATTAAGGTCAAAAACAAGGATTTTGAAAATAATTGATTCTGAGCAATATTCTAATGATGAAGAAAGTTATTTGGAAAATAAAGTAGAACTAGCTGAAAAATATTCTAATTTAACTGTGGCTATTTTATTTAATGAAATTGAATTTGAACCAAAAGATAAGGATTTTGGACTTTAATTAAATTATTTGTAAATACTATTTTGTGAATCAGTGTTTTCGTAATTTATTTTTTTTAATCTTTTTATTTCTTTTTCTTGTTCTTCAACTAATTTTATAATATTTGCTAGTGAAATACTTTTTTCATTTAATTCTTTTTTTAGAGATCTTATTTCTTCAGAATATTTTTTATTAAGTTTTTCTTTAATTTCATTCTTTTTATTTTCAATATTAAGAATTTCGTTAGTGTAAGTATTTCTAAGTTTTAGTGTTTCTCCTTCTACTTCAATAGCAAATTTTCTAGCTGAATCTCTTTCTTTTTTAAGTTCTTTAATTAGTTCTAAGGTATTATTTGTAAAACTACTGTGAAGCTCTTCAATTTTTGAAATTTTATTTTGTAGTTGTGAAAAGCTTCCTTCAACATAATTTAATTGGGCTAAATGTGTTTTTAGTGCGTCTTTGGTTTCTTTTACTGAAATTTCAAGTTTTTTATTTCTTTCTTGTAAATCAGTTTCAATTTCAACAATATCTCTTTCTTCACTAGTTTTTGAAAAACTTTTTCTTTTTAAATCTAAATTTCTTTTCTTTAAATCACTAATTTCATCTTCTCTTTGTTCTAAGATTTCAATTAAATTTTTTGCAGTATTTCCTTTTTTTATAAAAGGGGTTTTTCTATTAATTAAAAATGTTTTTATTTTTTCAATTGAATAACGGCATTTTAAGAGTTGTTCAGTTATTTTATTTTGAATTGAACTGTAAAGTTCTGGGATATTAATGTCTTCGTTTTCATTTATTAGTTCTACTCTAATTCTTTTGCTTTTTTCCATTCGAATATTTGATTCAAGAACAATTAATTGTTTTTTTAATTGTTCTAAAAAGTCATCAATGTGAGGAGTATTTTTTTCAATTAGTGAATATAATTCTTTATTTAGTTCGAATAATTTATTATAAATTTGATTCAACTGCTCATAACTTTTTTCCAGTTCAAAAACAAAGCCTTCTCGTTTTAAATCACTCCATCTAGATCGTTCTAATAAATAATGTAGTGAATTTATATCCTTTATAATTAGTTCAACCTTTTCTTCTAGATTAATCATGTTAATATTAACAATTAGAGATATTTAAGGTTTGCTAGCGCATTTTTTTATTAAATCTCTTGTATCTAAAAGTAACCCTAAAATGCAGGCGAGTAATAAAAATTGAACATATTGAAATAAAGTTTGTTTGTCTAGTTCTATTTTATAATTTAGCAATAAAAGTCCAAAAATGATTCCAAAAATAATAACTATTATTGCAATTTTTTTTGAAAATTTTTTTAATTTTGGGTTTTCATTTAAAAAATTAAATTTGCCTTCTTTTTTTGCAGAGGTTTTTACTTTTTGTCCTTTCATAAGCAAAAATACAATTTAACTACTATAAATAGCTTTCTTAAAAAAGATTTGTTCAAATTTTTAATTTTACTTATTTTATTGAACCAAATTTTGAGTTTTATTTATTTTGTTCAACCAAATTTTTATTAGTAGATTGTTTTTTATTATACAAAATACTTATTATTGTATGATTCAACAAAAAAACGGTTTATTTTTTAGAGGACTTGGAATTGATCCTCACAAAAGCCCAAAAGATTTAGAAAAAATACTTTTTACTCATGCACATTCAGACCATGTAAAACTAGCAAAAGAAAAAGAATTTTTTGCAACACTTCCAACAATTGATTTAATAAAAAAAAGATTTACTAGAAAATATGATTTGAATTTTACAACTCTTGCAACAAATAAAAAATATTTGATTAATGATTTTGAAGTTGAATTATTTGATAGTGGTCATATTTTAGGATCAGTTCAAACTAAAATAACTCATGATGAAAAAAATACTGTGCTAACTAGTGATTTTAGATTACAAGATTCTTTATTGTTTAAAGGAGCTAAACCAATAGAAGCAGATACCTTAGTTTTAGAAACTACTTTTGGCTCGCCTGAATATTCTTTTCCAAGTTATGATCAAACTTTAACAAATATGGTTTCTTTTTTAGAAAAAAATTCTGAAAATTTAGTGGTTTTTGCAGGATATTCTTTAGGTAAAAGTCAAGAATTAACTGCAATTTGTAATTTGGCAAAAAGTAGTGTTGTAGTTCACGAAAGCATATATGAAATGAATAAAATTTATGAAAAACATGGAATTAATTTGGGAAAATATTCTAAACTTGATCATAATTTAAGTGAGCATAATGTTTTACTGATGCCTCCTTCTTTAGTGGATAAATTTTTACTTGCAACTTTAAAACATTTTGACAAAAGAAAAGTAATTACTGCGCTTGCTACTGGCTGGGAATATAAAAAAGGTTTTGATTATACTTTTCCTTTAAGTAATCACGCGGATTATAATGATTTAATTAGTTATGTGCAGGAAAGTAAACCAAAACTAGTTTTAACAGATCATGGATTTAGTAGCGAATTTGCCAGAAAATTAAATAAATTGGGTTTTAATGCACGTTCAATTGACCAGTATAAACAACAAGCTATTTTTGAGTATTAAACAGGATTTATAAGCCTTTTTTTTTAAAATTAGTATA
>CAZBHA010000001.1:31023-34119 GCA_964491675.1 uncultured archaeon | reverse complement strand
ACTCCAAAAGAAACAAAAAAAATAATTCTTGCTCCAATTGAAGAAGTTAGAATAATTGCTTCTGGGTATGAAAGAATTTTAAAAAAGTCTTTTTTAGGAAGACCATTAACAATGGGAGATAATATTTGGGTTAGTGTTTTTGGAAGTGGATTTATTTATAGAGTTGTTGACACTCAACCAAGAGGAATAGTAAAAGTAACTGATACAACTGTTTTTGCATTAAAAGAAAAACCTGTAAAAGATTCTCTTGAAGGAGTTCCAAGAGTTGCTTATGAAGATATTGGTGGACTTGATGAACAAGTTAGAAAAGTAAGAGAAATGGTGGAACTGCCAATGCGTCATCCTGAATTATTTCAAAAATTAGGTGTAATTCCTCCAAAAGGAATTTTAATGCATGGTCCTCCTGGAACAGGAAAAACACTTCTAGCAAAAGCTGTAGCAAACGAAGCACAAGTTCATTTTATTAGTGTTAGTGCTCCTGAAGTAATGGGAAAATTTGTTGGGGAAGCAGAAGAAAGAGTAAGAAAAATATTCAAGGAAGCTGAAGATAATGCGCCAAGTATAATTTTTATTGATGAAATGGATTCAATTGCTGCAAAAAGAGATGAAGTTATTGGAGAAGTTGAAAGAAGAGTTGTAGCACAACTTTTATCACTAATGGACGGACTATCTGCGCGCGGAGACGTTATAGTAATGGCTGCAACAAATAGAGTAAACTCAATTGATGAAGCTCTAAGAAGACCGGGACGATTTGATAGAGAAATAGAATTTGGAATTCCTGATAAAAAAGCTAGAAAACAAATTTTAGGAATTCACACAAGAGGAATGCCTCTTGCAAAAAATTACTCAGTATTAAAACATGAAGAAAAATTAAATGAATTTGAAGAACAATTAGTAAATATTATTAAATCAAAAAAAGTTCTTGATGCAGTAAGTGCACAAGAATTATATAATTCACAATTTCCAGAAAATAAAAAAACGCATTCAATAATAATTGAAAAAATGAGAGAACTTGCAGAAAAAAAAGTTTTAAAAAAAATAGAATTTGATTTAGATCCGTTTGCAGATTTAACACACGGTTTTGTTGGTGCTGACTTACAAGCTCTAACTAAAGAATCAGCAATGAAAGCACTAAGAAGATATTTACCAGAAATTGAAAAATTAGAAGAAGGTGAAAGTATTCCTATTGAAATACTTGAATCTTTAAAAATAACAAAAGATGATTTCTTACAAGGGCTAAAAGATGTTCAACCAAGTGCACTAAGAGAGTTTACAAATGAAATTCCAAATATTGCATGGGATGATGTTGGTGGACTTGAAAGTATAAAAGAAGAATTAAAACAAGCAATAGAATGGCCTCTTAAAAATCCTTTATCATTTAAAGAAATGGGAATTACTCCTCCAAAAGGAATATTACTGTATGGCCCTCCAGGAACAGGAAAAACACTTCTAGCAAAAGCTATTGCTACTGAAAGTGAAGCAAATTTCATTTCAATAAAAGGCCCTGAACTATTAGTTAAATGGGTTGGAGATAGTGCTAAAGGAATTAGAAAAGTTTTTAAAAAAGCTAGACAACTTGCCCCCTGTATAATATTTTTTGATGAAATTGAAGCAATTGCTTCAAGTAGAACTAATGAACAAGGAGGAAGAGTAAATACAGAAATTGTAAATCAAATTTTAACAGAACTTGATGGGGTTGAATTACTAAAAGATGTTGTTTTTATTGCAGCAACAAATAGGCCTGATTTAATTGATCAAGCATTACTTCGTCCAGGTCGACTTGATAAATTAATAATGGTTCCAGCCCCTGACGATAAAGCACGCGAAAAAATACTTGAAGTTCATACTAAAAATACTCCTCTTCAAAAAGATGTATCTCTTAGAGAACTTGCAAAAGCAACAAATGGTTTTAGTGGGGCAGATTTAGAAGGGCTAGTTAGAGAAGCTGCACTTTTAGTTTTAAAAGAAAATAAAATGAAACCAGCTCCAATTGAAATGAAACATTTTACTATAATATTAAATAAATTAAAACCAACTATAGATCCAGAAAGTGAAAAAGCATATGATGAGTTTAAAGAAAAAATACTTGACTTTAGGCCAAACTATGTTGGATAATTTTTTTATTTTTAATTTTTGGAAATTTAATTAATAATTATAAGTTATAAATTTGTTGTTTCATTTTTTGTTATGAGTAAAAGAAAAAATTATTGGGCTTTTTCTAGTCAAGAAAAAATTGATTTACTAATTTCTTGGATCACACTGAGTGTTGCGTTTACAATAGTTCTTGTAAATTTTAATTTAACTTCTATTTTTGCAGGTGGAAATTTTGGGTACTTGCCAATTGTTATTGCAGCCCCAATTGCACTTGTTGCAGTTGGAACTGGATTTGTATTCCATGAACTAGCGCATCGTCAAGCTGCCCGACATTTTGGGTTTGTATCTGAATATAGAGCATGGTATCCAATATTAGGTTTAGCTGTAGTATTTGCATTTCTAACTGGTTGGATTTTAGCAGCTCCCGGGGCAACTTATTTTTTTGGGCAAAATGTTACACGAAAACAAGATGGTATAATTTCAGTAGCAGGCCCAGTAGTTAATGTTATTTTAGGAATTATTTTGTTACTGCTTTCCTTAGCGTTTACCAGTGAACTTTTACAGATTGTTTTAATTGCTTCAGCAAGAATAAATTTCTTTTTTGCATTGTTTAATTTACTTCCAATTTGGATTTTAGATGGAAAAAAAGTACTTGCTTGGAATCCAGGAGTTTGGTTTTTAGCAATATTAATTCCAGCATTATCAATATTTTTTCCTAATTTAATTTTTGGTTTTTTTATATAATACTTAAATTTTTTTTGGCAATCAACGAATTCTTGTAAATCTTTAAAAATAGAAAAATTAGTTTTATTTTATGAATAATTTTTTTGTTGAACAAAAAGCTCAAATTTCAGTAGAACTAATAATAGTTCTTGCAGCAGTAGTGGCAGTAGTTTTAGTTCTTGTAAGTCAATTACAAGCAACTAGTGAACAAGGTGCAACTAAATTAGAAAAAACTGCAAGCGATGTATTTAGTAAAATTGATAAAATTTGATTTTTATG
>CAZBHA010000001.1:2345-31013 GCA_964491675.1 uncultured archaeon | reverse complement strand
TATGTTTTTAAATATTACACAAAAAGGGCAGGTTTCATTAGAGTATCTTTTGATACTATCTGCGTTTTTTGCAGTTTTTGCTTTAATTTTACCAATAATTGCATTTTCAGTAGATCAATTATTCATAGCAATTGATGCAGTTACTGCAAAACAAATAATTCAAACACTTAGGGAAAATGATGAACTTTTTGTATTTTTATCTGATAATTCTTTTAAAAAATTTGAATTTATTCCTTCAAAAGAAATTAGGGTTTTAATAAATCAAAAAAATATATTTGTTTTTAGCGGAGAAAAAAAGTTTGAACTTATTTTAAATAATCCTCAAATAAATTTAGATAAAAAATTCACTGAAAAGTTTTATTTAGAAATTAAAAAAGAAAATAATAATACAAAAATAAATCTTTATAATTAACTTTTTTTAATTTAAATTTAATATATTTTTATTAATTAAAATAAATAATCAATTCAATTTTTCTTTCTTTTAGTGCTTTATCAAGAATTATTCCGCTTGTTGAAACACTTTGGTTGTTTAATTCAGATTTAACAAGAACTACTTTATCTACAATCAAAGTAACATTTTTATTAAACATAAATTCAACGTCGCTTTTTAGTTCATCAATTTTAAAATCAACTGACCAAACTTTTAGTAAATCATTTGCTTGTTCTATTGCAATTAATTCTTTAAAAGAAATTTGGGGGGGTTGGGGAATTGAAATAAAAAGCAAAATAAATAAAATTAATGAAATTACTGCTTCCATACTTAAAACAAAACCTTTATTCATAACAACCAACTATTTGAATTTTTGCTTTTTTTAATTCTATTTTCCTAACAAGTACAAATCGTTCTATTGAAAAACAATTATTTGTGTTAGTTTCTTTTGAAAATAATTTTTCAATAGAATTATTTTTATATTTTAAATTAATTTCTTTTATAAAAAAATCATCTAATTCTAAATTAATAAAATTTTTATTTTCTGTTGAAATGATGTTGCTCAAAGTTCTTTTTTTATCTAAATCAATAACACTCGCGCCAAGCATTGAATTTTCATTATTATTTTTTACTATTGCATCAGCAACAGAGATTGTTTTTTGTTCTAAAATAAATTGTTTTTCAAAATTAGTTTCATTTGATATTTTTTGAAAAATAAAAAAAGAAAAAGAAAACAAAATTATTAAAATTATTAAAACACTAAAAATAGTATCTATTGTAAAACTCATTCCTTTTTGGGATTTGTTTTTATTCAATATAATGCTCATTAATCTCAACTCGTAAAAAATTGTCATTTTGTATATTAGTAATTATTTTTATTTTTTTATTTGAATTTTTAATAAAAATATTATTTTCTTCTCCAAAACAACTTGAAATATTTGCATTTTTTATGGAATTAGCAAAAACAAAATCAATTATTGTAACGCATTTTATTGAATTTATTAAATTTTCTCGTTTTATAGTAAATTCAGAAAAATAATTATTTTGAATTGAAATATTCGTCAGTATGATTCCAAAAAAAGAAAATAAAACAATCAGTGCAATTATTGCTTCTAAATTATGCATTAATTATCACTGTCCTTTTCAAATATCCTATTGGAATTTTAAATATTATTTCAAAATCTTTTCCAAATACTTTTGAAATATTTTTATTTTTTAAAATATTGGATGTGAAAACAAATTGTGCGTATTTTATATTTTTGGTTTCAAAAATTTCTAAACTAGTTGTTTGATTTAAAAAATCTAGAGTTAATGCTTTTTCATTTTCTAAAAAAATGTCACTTTCTTTTGATTTATTTTTTAAAAAATTAAAAAGTGAGTTATTTATATTTTGTTTTGCAAAAATCAAATCAAAATTACTGCTTTTTAATTGTTCATCAAGTTTTATTTTGATTAAATTATCAACATTATTTTCAAGCAAAGTTCTTTCTTTTGTAAAATATTCTATTTCAATTAATTGATTTATTATTTCTTGTTTTTTGTGTGTTTCTTCATTAAAAAATGTTGTGATATTTAATAAAAAAATTATTATAAAAAGAACAATTATAAAACTAAAAAAGCCTTTCATTAAAAAATTTTAAATTTTTTATTAAAAAAGCTTACTAAAACTTCGTTAATTGTTGTATTAATTTTTGAAATTAAAATAAAAATATTAAAAACATAAATATTATAAAGAAAAAAGTAGCAACGGCTCTATTGTAATATGAAATAACTCCTGCAATTAGCGGTAAAATAACTACTAAATAGCTGTGTTGCGGCCAACGAGTCACTATTTGTATTGTGATTAATGCTCCTAATGCAAAAATTAGAAATAAAAATGCAACAAAAGTGCCTATTTTTTGGGTTACATATTTTTCTATTTTTGTATACCAATCATCAGTTTTTTTGGTAATTCCCATAATTATTACTTATTCCATTAAGTTAATTAAACTTATTTTTTTACAAAAAGCTTTAAAATAACAAATAGGCTAATTTTTTCTATGTTAGAACTTGTTAAACAGCTTAGTGATATTGAAAGAAAAGTTTTACTAAATATTAGTGAAGAATATTCTAGTTTAGAAGATATTTCTTCTAAAACAGAACTTAATATTGATTCAGTAAGAAGAGCTTTTGCTTGGCTTAATGATAAAGAACTTGCAGTTGTAACTGAAAAAGAAATTGAAAAATTATTTTTAACTATTGAAGGAAAAAAATGTGCTAGTAATGGAATGCCTGAAAAAGTATTTTTAAGCACACTTGCTTCTCTTAATGGAAAAGCAAGTTTTAAAGAGTTACAAGAAAAAAGTGGACTTGACAGTAAAGAGTTTACTGCGGCACTTGGTATTAATAAAAAAAATGCATTTATTGTAATTTCTCAAGGCGAAATTTCGCTAACTGGTCTAGCGGAAGAATACAAAACTACTGATTTAGAAAAAATATTAAATGACATTTTAAATAATAAAAAAGTTGACTCTAACAATTTAAGCGATTTATTTAATAGAAATTTAATTGAAAAAAAATTGTTTGTTAGTAGATCAATAAAAATTTCAGAACTTGGAAAAGAAGCAAAATTGATTTTAGAAAAAAATTCAGTTGATAGAGTCTATGATGTGAAAGGAGAAGTTCCAAGAATTTTTATGGGAAAAAAAGCGCCTTACATTCAATTTTCGCAGCAAATAAGAAGTAAATTAGTTTCACTAGGATTTAATGAAATGTATTCTCCGTTAATTGTTCCAGAATTTTATAATTTTGATACATTATTCCAACCACAAAATCATCCTGCGCGGACTTGGACTGATACTTATCAATTAAAGCAACCAAAATTTGGAAAACTTCCACAAAAAAATAAAGTTGATGCAATTAAAGCAGCACATGAATCTGGTGGAAAAGCAAAAAGTACTGGTTGGGGATATAAATGGGATGAAAATATTGCAAAAAAATTAATGCCTGCTGCACATGGAACAGCGCATAGTGCTAGACAATTAGTAGAGGGGGTTGAGCTTCCACATAAATATTTTGCAATTGCTCGTTGTTTTAGGCCTGACGTACTGGACGCAACTCACTTGCTTGAATTTAATCAAATGGAAGGATTTGTTGTTGGAGAAAATTTAAATTTTAAACATTTACTTGGTATGCTTAAAGAATTTGCAATAGAAATTGCTGGTGCAGAAAAAGTAAAATTTTTTCCAGATTATTATCCATTTACTGAACCAAGTGTTCAACTTTCAGCAAAACATCCAGAAATGGGGTGGATTGAATTTGCGGGGGCTGGAATGTTTCGCCCAGAAATGCTAGAAAATTTAGATATTAAAGGAGAAGCAATTGCATGGGGTGTTGGAATTGATAGACTTGCAATGTTCAAATTAGGGGTTAAGGATATTAGATATTTATTCGCTGAAGATTTATCATATTTAAGAAAAGCAAAAGGAGTTTTAATTTAAGGTGATTTTATGCCAACTTTGGATGTATCAAAAAAAGATTTAGAAAAACTTATTGGCAAGAAATTTTCTAAAAATGAACTTGAAGAAGTTTTAGAATATGTTAAGGGTGAAATTGATAGTGTTAATGGTGATGAATTAAAAATTGATTGCAAAGAAACAAATCGTCCTGATTTGTGGAGCGCTGAAGGACTTGCTCGTGAAATAAAAGCAAGAACTCTCAAAGAAAGTGGAATAAAAAAATATGTTGTAAAAAAAAGTAATGTTACTGTTACAATTGACAAAAATTTAGAAAAAGTAAGACCATTAATTGCTTGTGCAATAGTAAAAAATGTTAAAATTGATGAAAATTTTTTAATTCAAATGGTTCAATTACAAGAAAAAGTTGGAGATACATTTGGAAGAAAAAGAAAAGAAACAGGAATTGGGCTTTATGATTTTGATATAATGAAACCTCCAATTTATTATAAGGGATTTAAAGATAATGAAATTGAATTTATCCCTTTAGAATGGAAGGTAAAAATGCGACCAACTGAAATATTAACTCAACATGAAAAAGGAAAACAATACGCTCATCTTTTAGAAGGTGCTAAAATTTACCCAATAGTAATTGATTCTAATAATGTAGTTGCATCAATGCCCCCAATTATCAATTCTCAAACTACTGGAAAAGTTACTCCAAAAACAAAAAATCTTTTTATTGAAGTGACTGGATTTAATTGGGAAATAATAAATACTGCTCTTGAAGTAATGTGCATGGCACTTGCTGATAGGGGGGGACGCATTTATTCAGTAAAAACAAAATTTCCAAAAGGAAGTATTTATCCAAAAAAAGAAATATTTTCGCCCGAGTTTAAAACAAAAACAATTTCGTTTGAAAAAAGTTTGATAAATAAAAAAACAGGGCTTTCTTTAACTGATGCGCAAATAAAATCTCTTTTAAATAAAGCAAGGTATGATGTAAAAATAAATTCAAAAAATATTACTGTAGATTATCCTGCTTATCGTAAAGATATATTTCATGCAGTTGATGTGATTGAAGATTTATTAATTTCATATGGGTACAATAATATTGTTCCTCAAAAAATTGAAATGAATGTTGTTGGGTCTCAAAGAAAAGAAGCTTTGTTAAATGATTTTGTTAGAGATGCATGTATTGGAATAGGACTTCAAGAAGTAATGACTTATAATTTAACTTCAAAAGAAATACAAGCAGAAAGAATGAATTTAAAAAACGAAATTGATGATTTTGTAGAAATCGCAAATCCAATATCAAGTAATTATCAAATTTTAAGAAAAAGATTAACTCCTCAATTACTTTCGTTCATTTCAAAAAATAAAGGGGTTGAATTTCCTCAAAAAATATTTGAAATTGGAACTTGTCTAGATTTAGATAAAAATTCAGATAATGGAGTAAAGCAAACAAATAATTTGGCAATTGTAATAACTCATTCAAGTGTTGATTTTACTGAAATAAAATCAGTTCTTGCAACTTTGTGTGATTATTTTGGTTATGATTATACTATACAAAAAGCAAATATTCCTTTTTTAAGTGAAAATTCTGCAAAAATAGTAGTTAATGGAAAATCTGGTTTTATTGGGGAATTAAGTAAAGAAGTTGAAAAAAACTTTGGATTAAAAAAGCCAGTAATCCTTTTAGAATTTGAGTTATAATTTTTTTAGCATAAGATTTTTTGTTAAATTTTGTTAAGCTTTTATTCTTTTGCAAGTATTATAAATTATGGCAAATATTTTCCAAGGATCAAAAATTAATACAATTATAAAAGATGAAAGATATTTATATCCTGATTTTGTTCCAGAACAATTGCCTTTTAGGGATGAAGAAATTGGCGAAATGGTTTTTTGTCTTAAACCAGCAACTCAAGGAAAAAAACCTTCTAATTTATTTTTAAGTGGAGTACCAGGTTCAGGAAAAACTGTTTGTTCAAAATATGTTCTTTCTGAATTAAGTGAATTTTCTGATCGTGTAAAAACTGTTTATATTAATTGTTTTGAAAATAACTCTCAAAATTCAATATTAGTTAAACTAACAAATTTTTTAGGATATCCTGTTCCAAATAGGGGGCTGGCAATTGAAGAAATTTTTCAAAGATTTATTGCAGTTATTAAAAGCAAAAAAGTAATTCCAATTATTGTTTTTGATGAAGCAGAACAATTACTAAAAAAGGAAGATACAAAAAAGCTCTTATATGATTTTTCAAGAATTGGTGAACAATTTAATTTATTTTTAGGGATGATTTTTATTTCAAATGATATTAATTTTTTAACAAGTTTAGATGATAGGGTGCGAAGTTCGCTTCATCCATCAACTTTAAATTTTGAAAAATATGGTTCACAAGAATTAAAAGAAATTTTAAAAGAAAGATCAAATTTTGCTTTTTTTCAAAATGTTTTGGACACTGATGTAATTGCACTTAGTGCAGCGCATGCTGCTAAATTAGGGGATGCAAGAATTGCAATAAGTGTTTTACTTAATGCGGCAAGACTTGCAGAAAAAGAAAATTCAAAAATGGTTAAAGTAGAACATGTGCGAAAATCTTTTATGACTGAAAGACCAGTGAAAATAGAAATTTCAAATAATTTAAGTGAACAAGAAAAATTAATTTTTGACTTTTTAGATGATAAAGAAGTTACTGCTGGCGAAATTTATTTAAAATTTAAAAAAGATTTTGCTGAAAGAACTTTAAGAAAAGCAATAACTGATCTTGAAAGTAAAAATATTATTGTTGCAAAAAAAGTTAAAAAAGGGCGTGGAATAACTCGACTTTTGTCAAAAAAGCCAAAATAGTTCAAATTAACTTAATTCAGTTAAAAAGGAAAGATTTAAATATAATTTTTATACAGGATATGTAATATAAAGGTGAATTTTTTATGGTTAAAAAAGTAAAATCAAAAAGCCCTGTTAAAAAAGCAAATTCAAAAAAAATTATTAAAAAAAGCGTGGATAAAAAAACTGTTTCAAAATCAGTAAAAAAACAGCTAGATTCTAATAAAAAAACAGCTCAAAAAGCAGTAAAAAGTAATATTTCTCAAGATAAAGAAATTGCTAAGTTAAAAGAAGATATTCAAAAATTAAAAGTAAAAAACAAAGATAAAAAGAATACTAGAAGAGTTACTGAATATAATTTATTTATAAGAAAGCAAATAAATTCTGGCCTAACTTTTGAAAAAGCAGTAAAAGAATGGAATAAATATAAAAAATTAGAATCAAAAAATACTCGAAGACCTAGTGCTTATAATCAATTTATTGGTTCTCAAATGCGTCTAGGAAAAACTTTTGAAGAATCAGTTGCGTTGTGGAGATTAGCAAAATCAGGAAAACTTGGAAAAAAAGGCACAACAAGAACAATTACAAAAATAAAATATAAAACTAGAAACATCAAATCAAAACCACAAGTTATTACTAAAGTAAAAAAAGTTTCAACTAAGCCAAAAGTTATTACAAAAATAAAATACAGAACAAAAAAAGTTCCAATTACTACTACAAAAACAGTTGAAAAAGAAATAGATTATGATAGAATAAGAGCAATGCTTCTAACTGCGGTAAATACAAGCACAGTTTCTAAAAATGAAGTTTCTTCAAAATCAATTTCAGTTACTGATATTAAAAAAGCAGTTAGTGCTGATGATGAAGAAATAGCATTTAAATTAATTCAAACTTATTTCATTGAAATTGCAAGGTTTGGGTTAAAAAAACAATTAACTCTTGATGAAATAATTGATTCATATATTTACTCGTTAGCAAGAGTTAAAAGAAATGAATCAATAGGATTAGATGATAAAGTAAAAAAAGCAGGATTAAAAAAGTAGGTGATATTATGAATGATGAAGAAGTAGCATTTAGAATAGTAAGATTATATTTTGAAGAAATTGCAAGACTTGGATTTAAAAGACAACTTGATATTGATCAAATAATTAATGCATATTTTTATACTTTGAAAAAATTATCTAATAAAGATGTTTTAATGAAAGAAGCAATAAAAAAGATTGTTGAAGATGAAAGAAAATCTGGAGAAGTTATAAAATCAACTACTACAACAGTAACTCAAACAACAGCACTACCAAATTCAAACCCTGTAGTTAAAGAAAAATCAATTACTGAAATAGTTGAAGAAAACTAATTTTTAAAAAAATAAAAGCGGTGAAGAAAAATCTTCACCACAACATTATTTTAATTATTATTTTTTAGAAACTTTTTCTTCTTTTAAAATCATTTTTGCAATAATAAATATTATTAATGCTAAAAGTAGAAAGTTAATTAATTCTCCAATGAAAAGCCCATAAGTTATTGCAACTTCTGCAGTTGTTTGCGTAGCAGGTTTTAATACTAATGAAAAATCATTAAAATTAACCCCTCCTAAAAGCATTCCAATTGGTGGCATTAGTATATTGTCTACAAGTGATTTAACAAGTGCTGCTGCTGCAACCCCCATAATAAATGCAATTGCAAGTGCTAGTATTTTATATTCCATTAGAAAATTTTTGAATTCGTCAAAAAATCCTTTTACTTTAACCATTTTTAATTCCTCCATTAAAGTATAATTATTTTTATCCAAAAGCATTAAATACTCTTTTAAAATTAGATTTTTTTATTAGTTAGCGTTTGTTAAAAAATAATTCAATAACATCTCCATATTTTAATACATGATCTTTTCCAATAATTTGTTTAGTTTTAACATCAACTGCACGAATAAAGCCATTGCCCATATCTGTGTGCAAGGTAAATGCAAAATCAAGCGCAGTGCTTCCATTTTTCATTAAAAAACAATCAACCAACGTTCTACCTTGTTTATCAACTAATGATTTTGTGCCCCCTGGGAAAATTGGAATGTAATTTAAAGTGTCAAGTACAACACTATCAAGTACTTTTTGAACACCAGTTCCATTAAATTTTTCAAGAACATTTTTTCTTATAATTTCAAGCCCTTCTTTTTGTTTTTCATTTAGTTCCCCAGTTATTTCAAAATTTGTTTCTCCTGGAAAGTATTTTATCAAATTTTGTTTAGCTGCTTTTCTTAAAGAAATTTCGCTTGCACTAGAACAAGGGATTATTTTTAATTCTGGAAAAGTTTGCATCATTTTTTTAATATTATTTTCTGCTTTTGGCAGATCACATTTATTTGCTGCAATTATTATTGGTTTACTTAATCTTCTTACAATTTTTGCAAAATTTGTTTTATCTTCAATAGTCCAATCAAAAAGCATTTTGTCTTCAACTTTCATTTCTTTTAAAGCTTTTTCAATATGATTTTTTAAAATTTTTACTCCGCTTAGAGTACTTGAAAGCAAATCAATTTTTTTATTAAGTTCTTTTTCTGGAATTTTTGCAATTTTCAGCCAATTGTTTTCAATTATTTTTAAAAACCAAAGTTCTATTTCTTTTTCTAAAAATAAAACATCTTCACAAGGGTCATGATCTAAACAAGCTTGTCCTTCAGCATTAGTTGTTCCACTAGCATCAACAACATGAATTAAAGCATCAGCTCCTGATAAATCATTTAGAAATTTATTTCCAAGTCCTTTGCCTTCACTAGCTCCCGGAACAAGTCCTGCAACATCAATTAATTCTATTGGTACATATCTTATTGGTCCATTTTTTCCTTCAAATATAAATCCGTTTCTAGGATTACTTTTTACATTAAAAAATTTTCCAGCATCTTCTACTCTAACAAAACCCATTCCTTTATTTGGTTCAATTGTAGTAAAAGGATAGCTTGCCATTTGTACATCTATCATAGTTGAGGAAGCAAAAAAAGTACTTTTTCCACTTGAAGGTTTTCCAACTATTCCAATTTGCATTTAATCACAATTATTTTGTAATAAGATAGGTTAAAATTAGTATTGGGGAGTTTTAATTTTTTTATTTAATCTTATTAAAATGGTTTGATTTTAATGTATTTTAATTGTTTTGTTTCAATGTTTGATTATGGCTGACTTGTTTGCAACAAAGTATTTTCCAAAAGATTTTGACGAATTTATTGGAAATGTTGAAATTGTTGATTTTACTAAAAAATGGGCAACTGATTGGGAAAAAGGAATTATACAAAAACCCTTACTTTTTTTTGGTCCGCCAGGAATAGGAAAAACAGCACTTGCACATTTAATTGCAAAAGAAATGAAATGGCAAATATTTGAGATGAATTCAAGCGATATTAGAAATAAAGAAACTATTGAAAAAATTGCAGGAGCAGCTACTGGAAATTCTACTTTGTTTGGAACTAAAAGATTAATTTTAATTGATGAAATCGATGGGCTTCAGTCTCAAGATAGGGGTGGGGCCAGTGCTATTTTTGAAATAATAAAAAATGCAAAAAATCCAATAATTTTAACTGCAAATGATATTTATGGGGATAAAAAGTTAGTTAGTTTAAGAACACTTACTGAGCTAAAAGAATTTAAAAAAATAAATTATCTTTCAATTGCAAAAAGTTTGAGGAGAATTTCTGATATTGAAAATATACAATATGATGATGAAGCAATTAAATTACTTGCAAAAAATTCTGGGGGGGACTTTAGAAGTGCTCTTTTAGATTTAGAAAGTTTAACTCCAATTGTTAATGAAAAAGAAGTTAATGAATTATATTCTCGTCAAAGAAAAGAAAAAATATTTAATGTAATGGGAAAAATTTTCAAAGGACACAATATGTTTGAAATTCAAGAAATGGTTGACAATTCTGATGTTTCAAGCGATTTGCTTTTTAGGTGGGTTGAAGAAAATATTCCTCGTCAATATCAAAAAGAAGATATTGCTAATGCATTTGAAATTTTAAGTAGGGGAGATATTTTTCAAGGTAGAATTTTTAGAAGACAGCATTATGGATTTTTAAAATATGTTTATTTTTTATCAACTGTTGGAATAAGTATTTCAAGAAGTAAAGATTATTCTGGATGGACTCCATTTGTATTTCCAACTCTTCTTTCTTCATTATCCGCATCAACTTCAAAAAGAACTTTGAGAAAAAAAATATCTCAAAAAATTGGAGAAAAAACACATTGTTCAATAAGGGGGGCTATGAAAGATATTTCATTTGTTTCGATTTTGCTTGAAAATAAAGATTTAGCTCCGCAAATAATTAACTTTTTTGAATTTGATGAAAGCGAAGTTGCATTTTTATTAAATACAAAAAAAGATTCAAAAAAAGTTGAAAAATTAATTGAAAGTGCAAAAGAATTAAACAAAAAAATTATTGCATCAAATATAACTTCAAAAAATCAATCAAAATTATTTGGTTAAACTTTTGTTGCAATTAACATTTTAGTAGTTGGATTATCAATTTGTGGAGTCAAAATATGAACTCTAAAACCAATTTTAGCTAAATGTTTTTTATATCTTAAAATGTCATGTATGTGCATTAATTGACTTGGCACAAAATAAGTTGGGTTTCCTGTAATAATTATTTTTCCGCCTTTTTTAGTAACTCTTGCAACTTCGCTTAAAAAAATTTCTGGATTTTTTATATAATTTAATAAATATGCTAAGTTCACAGTTTGAAAAGTTCTACTTTTAAATGGTAATTTTTTTGTTCTACTTATTTCGTTTAGATTTGCTACAACTCTTTTTTGATATGGGCTATGGATTAAAGCATTGTGGGAAATATCCATTGCAGTAACATCAGGTAATTTTTCTCCAGCTTTAATAAAATATTCACTAGCCCCCGCTCCAATATCTAAAATTTTTCCACTGCTAAATCTATTAATTACTTTTTTAACTGAGTTATGTTCCCAAGCATCAGTCCAAGTTCTTTTTGCACCAATATTATTCCAAATTGCACGGGATTCTTTTTGTTCTAAGCCTAGTTTCTTTATTAATTTTTTTATTTCTGCTTCTCTAGAGTGATCTTTTCTTTGTCTTGCTCTATTTAGTTCTCTAACTAAAATTCCAGCAATTTTTATGTCTTTTGGTTTATTTCTAATTTCAACATAATGTATTTTTGGGCTATGTGGATGAAGTATTTCTCCAGTGTTAAGATCAAGTTTCACAGATTCTTTTTTTATTGAAAATGGATTAATTTTTTTTCTTTTTTTTACAAGATATTGTTTTATTGCAGGCATTTTTTTCACCTACTCCTCTTTGAGTATGGTATTAGCTTCAACAAAATCTTCTATTTTATCAGCAATAAGTTTTCTTTTCCAAATGATTCCACTAATTATTATTAATATAATAACTAATAAAATTAGTCCTTCTTGAGTTCTAAATATAAAATTACTTACTTTGTTTAAATCAAAAATAGGATCAATTTTTTTCCAAATAAAATATTTTAAACTTAGTTCGTTTGAACTTTTATACCCTTCCCAAATAATTTGTTTTCTGTTTGAAGAATAATTTATCACTGTTGCTTGTGGTTTTACAATATCTTTAATTTCTGCTCCTGCGGGAAGTATAATAGAGACTCTAGTATTTTCTGGGATAACCCATAATCCCGATTCATATAAATTATTCAAATAATTTGCTTTAATGCTGTATTCTGAAACAAGTGCAGTTTCTTTTCCTTCTGCCATCAAAGGATCAATTAAATTATAAGTAATTTGTAAAAATGTATCTGCCCCTTCAGAATAATTAATTTTTTTATTTACTGCTTTTGTGCCACCAATAGTAGATTTAAATCTAGAATTAAATTCTTCCCAAAGTGTTAAATCACTTCCAAATTTAGTTCTATTTTCTCTAAATTTAAGTTGGGCAGCATCATTTTCAAAAAATAAATAAAACTTTTCACTAACTTCAACTTCTCCTACTGTATTAACTTCAATATCTATGCTATGTAACCAAATTCCATATGTGTCTTGTGCAAAAGTATTTGTTAATAATATTAAAAGAATTATTAAAATCAAAAAAGATCTTTTCATACATATTATATTAATATATTGTGTATTAAATAGTTTCTTTTTTTACCACACCTTTAAATTATGATTTGTATCAAATATTTATGAGTAGCATGGTGGAGCTTCAATATTTTGGTCATTCTTTTTTCAAGATTAAAGATAAAAAAGACATTATTTTAATAGATCCTATATTTGAATCAACTATTACTAAATTTAGTAAAAATGAAAAAATTCCTTCAAAAATGAGTGATATGAAAGGCACTACTTTAATTCTTTTAACTAATGAAACTGAAGAACATTTTGATAAACTTGCAGTTCAAAAACTTGCGATGGATAATAATGCAACAGTTGTTGCACATGATTTTATTTTAAACGATTTAAATTTGCCTAGGACTAAAAAAATTGCAATTGGTTCAAATTTTGAAGTGAACATTAAAGGACTTAAAATAGAAACAAAAACTGCCCATTATCCAAATAGTTTTTGTCCAACTGGGTTTTTGATTAGTATTAATGGAACAAAGATTTATCATGCTGGAGTAACAAGTTTACTTGATTCTTTTTCTGGAATTCGTCCAGATATTGCAATTCTTCCAATGTCTTCACAAACAATGGATGTTGTTGATCTAGTTAGGGCTGCAAAAATAATGAAACCTAAAACTTTAATTCCAATGCAATATGATATTTTTGAAACTAAAAAATTTGATTCCAAGGATTTAGATAAAAGAATAAAAGAAAGTATTCTTTCTACTCAAACAATTTTATTAAAACCAGGCAAAAAAGTTAAATTATAATCGGTGTGTGATTTATTTATGGAAAGTATGTGGTTTACATTGATTTTGGCAATAATTGCAATTATTTTAATTGTAGTTGTTTTTAAATTTGCAATTAAACAAAGAGATAAAGAACTAATTCAAAAGCAAACAATTCTTGATGTTAAGCATTAATTACTAATAACAAGGTTTTTATTTTACAAAACTTTACATATATTATGCAAATTTTGTTTGTTGAACTTTATGGAGTTATAATTTTAGTGTTAATTGTAACTATTGCGCTTTTTTTATTTATTAAACACAATTCTGGTTTTGAACAAAGATTACTTGTAGAAAAAGAAAAAATTCTTGAAATACAAAAAGATAGGCTTAAAATTGCTCAAAGAAAACATATGCAAGGTAAAATTAAAAAAGAAATTTTTGATGAATTACACCTTGAAATAGAAGAAAGTATTATGTTAACAACACTAGAGATTTTTAGATTAAAAAAAACTCACATTTTAAAAGTTGAAGACAAATTAGATGCGATTTATAAAAAGTTAACTAATCCTACAAAACATAGAAAAGTTCAACTTGTTAATTTATTAACTGAAACAGAACTTGTTAGAAAAGAAATTGCTTTTTTAGAAGCCAAATTAATGAAACACGAAATTAGTGAGACTCTTTTTAAAAAGTTAATTAGAAAAAAAGAACAAGAAATGATTTCTCTAGAAATTGAAATTGTAAATATTGTTAAAAAAGCAAATGAAAATATTTAATTTATTTTTTTATATATTAAATATGTGTTTTTTAAATTATTAGAAAAAATATTTTTTTAAATAAAAATTTCTTCAAAATCTTTTACAACTTTAGTGTTTGAGAATATTTCTTTAGCTTCTTTTTCAACTTCCATAGTATCATTTATACTTGCACTTAAATGAGTTAAAATTAATTGTTTTACTTTAGATTTTTTTGCAATTAATGCTGCTTCTTTAGCAGTACTATGTTTTGTTTCAATTGCTCTATCTTTTTTATTTTCTAAAAAAGTTGATTCGTGAATTAAAAGGTCTGCCTTTTCAGCACTTTTTAAAATTGTTTTTGTTGGCCGGCTGTCCATTGCAATAACTATTTTTCTACCGGTTCGTTTTTTGGTAAAATCAAAAACATCTTTTTTATTAAATTTTTTTCCATTAACAGTAATTGTTTTTCCACTAACTAATTTTGAATAAAGTGGGCCTGCTGGAATCTTTAATTTTTCAGCTTTTTTTCTATCAAATCTTCCTTCTAAATCATTTTCTTTAAAACAAAAACCAAAACAAGGAATTTCATGATCTAATTTAAAAGAACTTATTGTAAAAAAATTATTTTTTAAAACTAAGCCAGTTTTAATTTCTTTATGTTCAATTAAAAAACTTGTTTTTGTTAAAACTTCTTTTAACATTCTATTTATTTTTTCTTTTCCTCCCTTTGGAGAATAAATTGTTAATTTTTCTTTTCTTTGATTCAAATTCATTGTTGCAATCCAACCAAATAAACCTAAAAAATGATCTGCGTGTAAATGTGAGATAAAACAATTATTTATTTTCATTAATGATAAATTTGAAATCATTAATTGTCTTTGAATTCCTTCTGGGGCATCAAATAAAATATTTTCTCCGTTAAAAGAAATTACACAAGATGCAAAATTACTATCTTTTTTTGGAACACTTCCACTAGTCCCCAAAAATGTAACTTTTATTTTTTCCATATATTAAGAGTTAAATAATATATTAATAAATTAGTATTATTTGGCAAATTATTTGATAAAGTATTTAATTTTTTTTACTAAAAACTAACTAATTAGTTGCATTTTTAACCTTTTACTAATCCTATTTTATTATGGCTAAAATCAAGTCAAAATCAAATCCTGTGAAAGAAAAAAAAGTTAATTCTAATTTTAATTTTGCAGACACTTCTCAAATAATTATTCCTAAAGAGCTTATTTCTCAAGTAGTTGGACAAGGAGAAAGTGTAAAATTACTTAGAAAAGCTGCTGCACAAAAAAGAAATGTTCTTTTAATTGGACTTCCGGGAACTGGAAAAAGTTTACTTGCACAAGCAATGAGTGAAATTTTGCCTGTTCAAAAATTAGTTGATATTTTAATTTATCCAAATTATGAAGATAATAATAATCCAAAAGTAAGAATTGTTAAAGCGGGGGAAGGAAAAAAAATACTTGATGCGGCGCGTTTAGAAATTCGTAGAGCTGAAGATTCAATGCGATTAATTTCTTTTATTTTACCAATTGGATGGATGGTTTTAGCTGGAGTATTTTGGCAAATTGGTTGGTATAGTGATATAATTTTTGCAGCACTACTTTTAATTGGTGCAGTTCTTTTAATTGGGCTAGCTGTTGGTGGGCAAATGCGTTCTAGGGAAAGTTCATCAGTGCCTAGATTACTTGTAAATAATTTTTCAAAAAAAGTTGCTCCGTTTTTTGAAGCAACTGGTGCTAGAGCAGGAGCACTACTTGGTGATGTTCGTCACGATCCTCTTCAAAGTGGTGGTTTAGGAACTCCAGCACATTTAAGAGTAGAACCTGGAATGATTCACAAAGCTAGTGGGGGAGTTTTATTTATTGATGAAATTGCAACTCTGCCAATGAAAGCACAACAAGAACTTCTAACAGCAATGCAAGAAAAAAAATATTCGATTACTGGTCAAAGTGAAAATTCAAGTGGAGCAATGACAAGAACTGATCCAGTTCCCTGTGATTTTGTTTTAGTTGCTGCTGGGAATTATCCTGATCTTGAAAAAGTTCACCCTGCACTACGAAGTAGAATTAGGGGTTATGGTTATGAAGTTTATATGAATGTTGATATGCCTGATAACGAAGAAAACAGATTTAAAATTGCACAATTTGTAGCTCAAGAAGTAAAAAAAGATGGTAAAATTCCTCACTTTACAAAAGAAGCTGTTGAAGAAATAATTTTTGAAGCAAGAAGAAGGGCTGAGAGAAAAGGAAAATTAACTTTAAAATTAAGAGATCTTGGTGGACTTGTTAGGGCTGCGGGAGACGTTGCAATTGAAAAATCAAATAAATTAGTAACAAGTCAAGATGTATTTGAAGCAAAAATTAGTGCAAGAACTCTAGAATCACAAATGGTAGATAAAGCAATTGAAACAAAAAGAGATTATGAAGTTTATTTAACTGAAGGAAAAGCAGTTGGAAGAGTAAATGGTTTAGCTGTTTTTGGGGATGGGAGTGCAGGAAGTATTATTCCTATTGAAGCAGCAGTTTCTCCTCCAAGTAGTAAAAATGTTTTCAAAGTAATTGCAACTGGAAAACTTGGTGAAATTGCAAAAGAAGCAGTTGAAAATGTAAGTGTAATATTCAAAAAAACGTCTGGACGAAATTTTGCAAAAGACATTCATATACAATTTTTACAAACATATGAAGGAGTTGAAGGAGATAGTGCAAGTGTTTCAATTGCAACAGCAGTTATTAGTGCAATAGAAAAAATACCAATCCGTCAAGAAGTAGCAATGACAGGATCACTTTCAGTAAGAGGGGAAGTATTACCAATTGGTGGAGTTTCTTCAAAAATTAGCGCTGCAATAAAAGCTGGTTTTAAAGAAGTAATAGTACCAAAAAGTAATTTACAAGATATTGTTGTTAATGATAATGAACTTAAAAAAATAAAAGTTATTGCAGTTGGAAATTTGATTGAAGTTTTAGATGTGGCTTTAGTAAATGGAAAAGAAAAAAGAAAATTATTAAATGATTTAAAAAAAATTATTTCTATTGACAAAAGATTTGTTGTAAGTAAAATTGCAACAAGTGCTGCAACAAAATCAAACTCTAGTGACTAATTAAAGCGAGTATCTTTCTTCAGAGTTAACTTTTAATTTTGAAAGAACTGGATTTTTAATTTTAGTTAAAACTTTTTTTATTTTGATTTTTAAAAATTTATTTTTTAAATAACTTTTTATTAAAGAAATATCTTCGTTACTTAAAACACAAAATCTAACTGTATTTTCTAAATCAATAGCGTTATCAGTTATTAGGTTTATATTATTTTGAAGTGCAAGTTTTCTAATTCTTCCTCTTAGCATAACTCCTTCTAATTTTTATGAAGTACTGCTAATTTCGTACATGTCCCAAGTTAATAAGTTTTTTTTCATAAACACAAATTTATTTATGCAAGTAAAATTATTTTTCCATTTTTTAAAATGAATTGTTTATTTTTTCTTTCAATTGCTTTATTTTCTTGATTAAAAATTATTGTTTGTTTTTTCTTATTAATTTCAATAACTTTTCCTAAGTAATTTCCTTCTTCGTCACTTATATGAACTCCAATTAAAGCATTTGTAACTCTGTTTCTAATATCAAATACTTTACTTACTCTCATAGTAATTACTAGTAAAATAAAAGCCCCCATTATATTTGCTGGAAACCAAGCAAGTTCACTTTGTCGCAAGAAAACTAAAGTTCCTGCATCAAGTATTGCCCAAATTGCTAAAACACTTGCGCTTTGAACTAAATATTTTGAAAGTTTGTATGCTTTTTTCTCATACATTGAATCAATTGCTTTTGCAACTAAAAGTAAAATTCCTGCTAGTGCTAAAAAAGGATAAACTAATCTAAATGCTGAAATAATATCTATTGTAATATCAATAAATTCTGAAGACATTAATTGTAAATAAGCAAGCCAAATTCCAAAAAATGGTGAAATTATTGCAGCAATATACATCACAACACTAATTCTTTGCTCAACAATACTTCTAGTAATAACTCTAACTGCCTCAACTATTTTTTCTTCAATTCCAAATCCTTTTAGTAGTAAATAAGTTCCTAAAATTAAAGAAATTGCTTGCAAAGAATATTCACCAAGTACAAAAAATGTTAATAGTGCTAAACCAGGAAGGCCTAAAAATAATCTTGCCATTCCAGGATCTTTTAGTGCTTCTTTTATTGTATAAAAAGTTGATTCAACAGCTTGGGCTTGTTTTATTAAAATTTGTTCAGTAGAAATAATTTTAGCTCTTGATTGTAAAATTGGTAAAACTTGTGCGTCTTCTGCTCCATCAGTAACCAAAATCCAGCCATCAATTATATGTTTTTTTTGTAAGATTTCTATTTGTCTATTTATTTCTTTATCAGAACGAAGTCCATTTTTACTTTCTCCTGTTAAAACAACTACTTCAACATTTTTGAATTCTAATTTTGATTCTTCGTATTTTTTAACGGCTGCAAACATCGCATTTGCATCACTTTCAGTAGGGTCAGTAAGTATTAATTTTTGAGCACTTTGAGTTACTTTTTCTTTGCCAATAATTGGTCCGCGCACATTTGCCTTTCTGCCCAGATCATCATCACGATCCACGCAAACGACAAAAATAGTCCTCTTTAATCTTTTCATAATACCACTAATATTATATACTCTTGTAGTAATCTTATATATAAAGCATATTATATTATGTTTAAAGAAGTATTGACTGGTGAATTAAATGGCAGATAAAAATTTCAAATATGTAATATTTCTAATAGTCATTATTTTTATTTTTATAATGCTTGGGTCAATAGTAACTTTTTCGCAAGTAATAATTGAAAATTGGTATTGGTTTTTAATTTTAATAATTTTTTTGTATTTTATAACTACTTATGAAGTTTTATTAAAATTAATTGATTATGAAAGAGCAATAATTTATAGATTTGGAAAAGTTAATAGAGTTGGGGGCCCAGGTTGGTGTTTTATTCTTCCTTTTATTGAAACTTATAATTTAGTTGATCTTAGAACAGTAACGCTAGATGTTCCTAAACAAGATGTAGTTACTTCTGACGGGATTGAATTAATTGTTGATGCAGTAATTTATATAAAAGTAAAAAAGGATAAACAAAGTGTTGTAAATTCAGTTATTGAAGTTGAGGATTTTAAAGAAGCGTCAACCTTATTTGTTATTTCATCTGTTCGTGATATAGTTGGTTCAATGACTCTTAGTGATGTTATTTCAAATATTGAAATAATTAATGCACAAGTAAAAGAAAATTTAGAAAGAATTTCAAAAGAATGGGGCTTAGCTGTAGAATCAGTTGAAATAAAAGATGTTCAAATACCAAAAACAGTTCTTGATGCAATGCATGAAGAAAAAGCAGCAGTTCAACAAAAACTTGCAAGAATGGAAAGGGCTTTAGCTCACAAAGCAGAAATAGAAGCAGTTAAAGAAGCTGCGGGAGATTTAGATCAAAAAGCATTAACTTATTATTACATTAAAGCAATTGAAGGAATGTCTAAAAACAAGGGAAGTCAAGTATTTTTCCCGGCAGAATTTTCAAAGTTAGCGGGAGTATTTGCATCTTCAAAAGCTGAAGTTCCACAACTTGAAAAAGCAAATCAAAATTATAAAAAAGTTCTAAAAGAATATATTGACAAATCAGTTGCAAAAACAAAAAAGAAATATGATAAAAAAAGCGAAATTAAAAAACCATTGACTAAAAAGGAAATAGGAGAAAAAAAAGCAGCATTAAAAAAAGATATTATTAAAAAAAGAAATTTGCGTAGGGAAGAACTACGAGAAAAATTAAAGAAAAAATATGAAAAAAAATTTGAATAAACTTTTTTTTAAAAGTTTTTAATTTAAAAAATTAGAATTTAGTTTGCTTTACTAAATTCTTTTTTAAAACTATCAAGTTCTTTTTCTATTTCTTTTAAAGTATCAATAAGTACTTTTTTTGCATTTTTTGCTTTTAAAATAAATTTTGCTTTAGTATCTGAAGGATGGTCTAAACGATAAGCAACAAAATCAACACTTTCGTTTTCAGATAGTTTTTCTTTCAACAAATTTGTTAAAGTGTGTCTTTCTCCTTCTATATAGAATTCTAAATTATCTTTTTGGTTTGTTACAATTTCTAGTTTCATCTTCTACCACTCCTAAAATTATTTCTTCCACTAAATTTATTACCATTTCTATTATTGTTAAAATTGCCCCGATTATTATTTCTAGGGAATTTGTTATTTCTATCAAATCCTCTTGGGCCGTCTCTACTAAAACTTGGTCTATGTCCACCATCTGTTCTTTCTTTTCGAACATCTTCTTTTTCAAACCATTTTCTAGTTTCTACGTTTCCGCAATTTAAGCACATCATTTTTTCGTTTGAATAACTTAAATTATTTTTACATTTTGAACAATAAGCGTTCATTACTCCTAGTCCAGTTTCATTAGTTGCAATATCTGTTGAATATTTATCAACATTGCTGATTCTTGCTTTTAAAAAATCACCAACTTTATAGTATTCGCTTAAATTAGTAACATATTCTTTTGAAACATTTCTAACTGGAAGTTGTGCACGTGTATTGCATAAAACTTTATTGTTTTCTGCTTTGATTAATTCAACTACTGCACTTGATTCTTTTATTGTTGTTATTTTTCCATAAACAATATCGCCAATATCTACTGCTTCAAGCATTTTTCCCTTAATATCAGCTTCTCGATTCATATCATCAAGTATTAATTCACCATAAACACTTGCTTTTATTGAACCATTTTCTTCAAAAGTTTTTTTCCCTGCAGAATATTCTTCTTCAATAGCTATTTCTTCACCAGGAAAATAAATTTTTTTTGTCATCTTACTCACCACTTTATTAGTTACAATACACAGTAATCATTATATATATCTAAAATAAATTAGTTTATGAAAGGTATATAAATACTGTGATTGAAGATGGTTTTAGAAGCAATTATTGGGGAAGCTAATGTTAGAAAGCACCCCGTACTGATTTTTTTTGTTGCATTTTTAGTTTCTGTGGGCGGAATTATTGCAGCTTATCAAGTATTTCAATCATATTCTAGTGTTCTTGCAACAGCATTTATTACTATAGGGCTTGTTCCAATAATTCATAATGTTTTTGCAAGAGAACAATATGATGAAATAATGCATAGAAAAAGTGCTGCAACTTTTTTTGCAAGGCATTTTAATGTAATAATGCTTTATGTTTGGATTTTTGTTGGAGTAGTTTTTGCTTTTGCAGTAGTTTACTCATTATCTCCTGCAGAACTGCGAACTACTTTATTTTCTGAACAAATAAATGCGTTTTGTTCAATTTCAGATAGTGCAAATTGTGTGGGGGGAGTTCCAAATTCAATAGTTGCAAATTTCAGTGCTTCAGCGTTTGATTCTTGTAAAAATCCTAACACTAGAGAAGTATTTTCTTGTTCATTATATGTATTTGAAAATAATACTCGTGTTTTAATTTTTGTTTTAATACTTTCACTTTTGTATGGGGCAGGGGCAATTTTTATTATTGTTTGGAATGCTTCAATTCTTGGAATATTTTTTGGGGAACTTTTTTTAATGGGGGCGCACATTGTTTGGATTGGTTTTTTACAAAGTATGTTAATAGGGCACGGTCCGCCAGAATTATTTGGTTATATTTTTGCAGCGCTAGCAGGAACTTTACTTTCAGCAATGATTTCTAGAGGAACTTTTTTAAAAAGCGAAGTTTTTATTATTCTAAAAGATGTTGCGTTTTTAACATTTTTAGCATTTTTTTCAATTCTTTATGGGGCTGTAGTTGAAGGCGTTGGAATTATGGGCTTTGTTGATTTACATTTTATTTTAGGATTTATTTATCTGTTAGTAATAATTGTTGCAGTTGCAATTTATGGTAAGGAAAAAATAAAACAATAAAAAATAAATAATTTAAAATAAAAAAAGTTAATTATAAATTTATTAAATAAAATAGTCAACACACACCCCTTAAAAAGTATTGCAACTAATTTTTTTTATGGCAAAATTTGAAAAAAATAAAAAAGAAAAAAATAAGTTTTCTTCTTTAAAAGAAAAATTAAAATGGTTAGATCCATTTACTTATGTTGATCTTTTTGTAATGCCAAAAGTAAAATTATTTACTGATTCTAAATTAGTTGAAAACTTGGTTAATGTTTTTTTTGCAGCAATTTTTGCACTTTTAATTTATTTACTTTTAAGTTTTCTATTTCAAACAACAACTCCGCTAGTAATAGTATATTCTGCAAGCATGCAACCTAATTTATTTAGAGGAGATGTTATTGCGCTTAGATCAGTTAATCAAAATGATTATTTTGGTCCAGAAATTAAAGTTGATTTTGATTTAGAAAATAAAATTGCATTTGAATTTGTTACGCCTGTTTATAAAAATAATTTGCTTGAAAAACTAGTTTTTGAAAATGGAGTTGAAGTTATTCCAAAAGAAGATGCATCAATAATTGTTTATTCTGCATTTCAACCAAATTCACCAGTTCATAACCAACCAATAATTCATAGAAGTATTGCGAAAATAATTGCTATGGATGGAAATTTTGTTTTAACAAAAGGAGATAATTATTTAACAAATATTACTTTTGATCAAGATTGCGGAAAAATTGATGCCTTAAGAGGAATTAGTGAAAAACCTTGTATTACTTTTAAACCAATTAATACAAGTGAAATACAAGGAGTTGCGTTTGGAAAAATTCCTGTTGTTGGGTGCATAAAATTATGGTTAGTTGATAATTTATCGAGTTTAATTTTTACTGGAAATTTACCAAAAGATTTTAGCGGAGTTTGCTAAAATTATTTTAAAAAAGTTAAAAGTAAAGTTTTTATTAAACAAAATACTAAGTAATCATTATGGATTTGAATAAAGCAGTTTTTGAGTTTCCAAATTTTTTAAATTACTTAATTAATTTTTCTACTTTAACTAATGAAGAAATTGCTATTTTTTCAATTCAAATAATATTAATTGCAATTGTTTTATTTGCAGTTGCTTTAATTTTATTATTTATATTTAATAGAAAAACAAAAGAAGAAAGAGAAGCAATTAATTTATTAAAAAGAGTTGAATTTTTAAGAAATAAAAATGCGAAAGGAATTAGTACTTTTCAAAATGTTGTTGAAAATAATAATTCTAAAAAAGAAGAAGTTGTAAATAATAAAAAACAAAGTGCTTTTGTTGAAACAAAAAAAACAATTTCTTTAAAAGAAATTTTAATAAAAAAATTTAAACCAAAAATCCAAGATCAACTTCAAACCGAAGTAAATATACTTGATTTTAAATCAAAAGAAAACAATTTTGAAGTTCTTGTTGAAATTAGTGGGACTAACTTATTACTGGTTTTAGACAATAGTGGTAAGATAATTGATTATAAACGTCAAGAGTAAAATTGATTTTTTTGGTATTCTTTTTAAACTTATTTGGCTTTGAGTATTAATAGATATTATGGAACTTGTGTTAACTGACGCGACAATTTTTAAGAAAAGCATTGAAGCTATTTCTATTTTAATTGACGAAGCTGAATTAATTGTAAAAGAAGACGGTTTAGAGTTAAAAGCGACTGATCCTTCTCAAATATCAATGGTTGATTTTTCAATGCCAAAAAAAGCATTTGAAAAATTTAGTTGTGAAGAAACAAGGCTTGGTCTTGATTTAGATTATTTAAATCAAGTATTATCTAGATCTCAAAGTTCTGACAAATTAGTATTAACTCTAGACGAAAAAAAAGCATTTTTAAATGTTAAATTTATTGGTAGGGCAGAAAGATCATTTCAAGTCCCTTTAATTGATATTTCAAGTAGTGAAGTTCCAACTCCTAAAATTGAATTTGATTCTGAATTAATAATTAACGCGGGATTTTTACAAAGTGCATTTAAAGATGCTGCACTAATTAGTTCGCATATTACTCTGGGTTGTAGTGATGAATTATTTTATATTAAAGCAAATTCTAGTAAAGGAAATTTAGTTGAAGAAGTAAAAAAAGATAAAGAAAATTTGTCTGAATTAAAAGTAAAAACTGAATGCAAAAGTATGTTTCCGCTTGATTATTTACAAGACATGGTAAAAGCAGCAAGTGCTAGTGAAAATTTGACTCTTTTTATAAAAACAAATGCTCCTGTAAAAATTTCTTATTTAGTTGGCGAAGCTAGTATTACTTATTTTTTAGCACCAAGAATTGAAAGCAACTAATTTTTTATTAATTTTTTTTTGTGAATTATTATTAGTTGTTTATATTTTTTCTTTTTTTGCACAACCTTTAAATATAGTTTTTAACCATATTTAGTTAATTAAATATCATTTTGTGGAGGTTATTTTAATGATAAAAAATAAATTAATTTTTTTACTAGTTTTGTTTTTTACAACTTTATTTTTACTTGGTTGTACTGGGACTAGTTCAGCAATTTGTGGGGATGGTATTTGTTCACCTGGTGAAGAATTAACTTGTCCTACTGATTGTGCTGTGAAAGTAGATGGGGATGTTATTGTAAGTATTAATGGTGCTTATGATGCAGATGGAGAAATTTATTTGTATTGGTACCATAGTAAAGATGTTTATGCTAATATTTCTCAAAATTTAACTTCAAGATTAGGAGATAATTGGTATGGTTCTACTAATAAGAACTTACATATTTCTTTTAATGATTCAAGTTCAGGATCAATTCCTGTTGAAAAATATGGTAATAGACAAGTTGTTTTAAGTAATTTAGAACAAGGTGAATATTATTTTGAAGCAAGAACTACTGATTATGCTTATAGAGCAGTTTCAGAAAAAATTATAGTTAAAGAAAATGGAGACAAATATGTTAATTTGACTTTGAGTCCATCTAATCCTGCTGTTAGAATAAAAGCAGTTGATGAAATGGGAAGGTCTTTAACTGGTGAAGGTACAATTGAGCTTTACTATGTTGAAGAAAGTTGGCATAATGGTCAATATGAAACTTATGAAGGCCTATATAATTCAATGTATTTTAATTCTGATGAAGAAATGAATGCTTTGTTTTATGTTTGGCAACCTTCTCCAATGGACAACAAAAATGTTTACTATAAAGTTGTTATAAATAAAAAAGGTTATGAGTTTGATACGAGACAGATTTGGGGTTCGATGTATTATAAATATACTGAATATAATTTTGTTTTGAGAAATAGTACTCCAATAAAAACAGGAAATTTAGAAATAAATATTGTTGCTGGAAATGAACGAAGCGACTATTCTAGTCAAATGTTTTTACTTGAAGGAAAAGAAGTTCAAATTTGTAAAACATCAAATTGGAGTTGTGAAAGTGTAATTTTAAACTCTGATTTAAAAATTAATTTAGAAAATAAAGCATATGGGGATTATGCAATACAACTTGGGTTTGGAGATTTTAATTCAAATGAAATTCCATATACAATAAACGAAACTGTAACAATTGATTCTGAAAATGCAGTAACTGAAGTCAAAGCAAGAAGAGGATCATTGTTAAGGATCTCAGTTCTTGACGCTGATAGACAGTTAATTAATTCAAGTCAAGTGAAAGTATATTCTATTTGTTATTTTAGTTCAATTAATCAAGGGACTAACTGTTATGACTACAATGGGATTACTTGGGAAGAACTGTTTGGTGTAAATCCATATTCTGCGAGTCAAGGATTATATAGTGCGAGTGATTTAGAAAACTTGCTTTCATATATTTATACAATCCGTTTAGAATTTAATGGACAAGTTAAAGATTTTAATTTTCCGTTATTTAGACAAGGGTATAATACACAAAGATTTGGCTTTGATTCAGTTGACTCTGCTCCAACAATGTTAAAAGTTGGAGAAAGTATTTTAGTTGATGGTGGGACTGATTTTAATGGGCAAAGTTTAACTCTAGTTTTAGTAGATGTTTACGAAACCCAACAAAGTGCATTTTTTGAATCAAAATTTGAATTGAAATCAGATGATATTGTAATTAAAATAGTTAATGCGCAAGCCCCATCTGATTTAAAAGATATTTTTGGAAATAACTACATTAAAAATTCAATTTTGTTAAAAGATGTGGCTTATGATGTAGTGGATCAGTTTTATTATGTTAATTTAAATATAATTAACTAAAATAATTTAATTGAGAGGAGAAATCCTCTCATTTCTTTTTTTTAATTTTTAAACCTTTCAACAAAACATTTTTCTTTTTTTAATAAAATATTTTAAATCTTTTAATAAAATATTTTTAATTTTTTTAATAAATTATTTTTTAAGTTTTTTTAATAAACTACTTTATTTTTTTAATTTGGATTTGTTTATTTTTAACTAAAAGTATATTTTTATACTACTTTTTACTTACTTAGTTGGATTAAAATGAGCATTATTGCAGTTAAAGATATTACTAAAAAGTACGGCGCAAAAGAAATTTTAAAAGGAATTAGTTTTGATATAAAAAGTGGAGAAATTTTTGGACTACTTGGAAGTAATGGTGCGGGAAAATCAACTATTACAAAAATAATGCTAGGGCTAGAAAAACAAACCTCTGGAAGTATTGTATTTTTTGAAGGAAAAAAAGTTAATTTAAAAACAAAAGTTGCGCTAGTTCCACAAGACACTGCATTTTACCAAGATTTTAGTGTAGAAAAAAACATGCTTTTTTTTGCAAGTATTTTAGGATTAAATAAAAAAATAATAAAAGAAAGAGTTGAGTTTTTACTTGATTGGCTTAATTTAAAAGATTTTAGAAAAACAAAAGCTAGTTTTTTAAGTGGGGGATATCAAAGACTACTCAATATTGCTCTTTCAATATTAAACGATCCTGAAATAATATTTCTTGATGAACCAACAGTTGGACTTGATCCAAAAATGCGAAAAATGTTTTGGGATAAAATTGGAGAATTAAAAAGAAACGGAAAAACAATAATTCTTACTACGCACTACATGGATGAAGCAGAATACTTGTGTGATAAAATTGTACTACTAAAAAAAGGAGAACTTTTAGCTATTGGAACACCTGGAGAATTAATTGAAAAATATGGTGGAATAAAAGTAATGATTCTTGAAGTTAGTAATGGTTACAAAGAAGAAGATATTTTAAAAATAAAAAAAGTTTTAAATCAAAGTTCAGTATTTACAAAAAATAATACTTTATTTATTCCATTTGAACAAAAGCACAGTTTAGAAAAAATGCTTGCAATAACTGACTGGTTAATTGAAAAAGGATATGATATTAAATCATCAACTACAAAAGAACCAAGCTTGGAAGATGTGTTTTTGAATATAACTGGTGAAAAAATGGCGGTTGAAAAATGAAACTATTAGATATTATTTGGAAAGAAATTTCTCTTGTAAAAAGTCAAAAAATTGCTTTACTTTTAATTTTTTTATATCCCTTTTTAGCAATTGGACTTTTAGGATCTTCATTTTCTGGGATGAGTTTAACGGGGGGGCAAAATATTTCAGTGGGTGTTTTAAATAATCTTTCTTTTGAATCAAATATAATAGAAAATATTGGAAATTTTCCAAATTTAACAATTAATGAATATAATTCTGAAGAAGAATTAATTCAAAGTGTAAAAACCAAAGATATTTTAGTAGGTTTAAAAGTTTCTGGAACTTCTCCAAATGCTCAAATAAGAGTTGATTTATTTTATGATAATTCTAATTTACTTTCATCTCGCTTTTTTATGGAAATTGCAAAGGCAATGGTTGGAAGAGTTACAGTTGAAATGACTCAAGAAAAATTAAGCACTATTTGGAGCACAATAATTTCATTTGGATCAAATATTAAAGAAGAAATAAAAAATGTTGAAGATTTTAAAAAACAACTTGCGTCTGCAGAAGTAACACTAAATGATTTAGAATCAAAACTTAAAGAAGTAGAGTATGGTGAGGATGATGTTGATTCTTTAAAAAATTCTTTTAATAAATTTAAAGCAGAATATGAATCACTAAAAGGTCCGCTTTTAAGTAATAAAGAAAATTTAAAAAAATTGCCCGGACAAATTGATGCGGCGAGTTCTACATTGTCGGCAGTTACTTCAAATTTACAAAATGTTAGTAATACTTTGGGAGATGGGCCTGATAAAGAATTACTACTTAGTCAAATTAATGAATTGAATTTAGTAAAAAGCCAAATGAGTGAATGGAAAACAATTTCACTTCAATTAATTAATATAACTCAAAATATTGGGGATGAAACTTCAGAAATGAATTCAAATTTTGCAAAAGTTGACTCACTTTTTGAGAAAGCAACTTTGGGTGCAAAATCAATTGAAGAAGTAAAAGAATTAATTGCACAAGCTAGATTATCAAGAAATGAAATTGAATCAAAATTAAATAAGTCGTCAGCATTACTTTCAAAATTTTCTGGACAAATTGTAGAATTTAGTAATGTTGATCCGCGTGTTTTAGCTCAACCAGTTTTATTTTATGAAAGAACAATTTTTTGGGT
>CAZBHA010000001.1:0-2335 GCA_964491675.1 uncultured archaeon | reverse complement strand
CAGTAATTGTATTAATTTTAACTTGTATGCTTCTAACATCAATAATAGTGATTCTTGAAAGAACACAAAATGTTTCACTTCGCTTTACACTAAGTCCAACAAGTAAATTTGTTTTATTTTTAGGAAAAATAATTGGTCAATTATTAATTGCACTTATTGAAGCATTGATTATATTTGCAGTTGCTTATTTTGCTTTTGGAATTGATATTGTTCCAATACTTCCTGAATTATTAATTGCAACAATAGTTATTGCAATTTCATTTATTTCACTTGGATTAATTATTGCATCTTTTATGAAAAGTCAATCAACTGCAATATTAACTTCTCTATTAATTGTAGTTCCAATGCTATTTTTGGGTGGAATTATACTTCCATTAGAATTTATGGATCCTTTAATGCAACAAATAAGTTTCTTTTTACCATTAACCGCAGCAAACAACATCTTAATTGGCTTAATAATGAAAAGATTTGACTTTACTTTTATGATTCCTGAATTATTGATTTTGACATTAATTTCAGTTATTGTGTTTGCAATAATAATGCTTAAAAAAGAATTTTAGAAATAATATTAAATACTATTGACAACGTTATATTTGTGATATTATGATAGAAATGAAAAATTCTTCTTTTTTTAAAAATGCAGTAGAAGCCCTAAGTGCATTTATTCCTGAAGGAAATTTTAGATTTAGTGAAAAAGGGATTTATTTTAGAGCAGTAGATCCTAGTCAAGTAGTTTTGGTAGATTATTTTGTTGATAAAAAACTTTTTGATAAATACGAAGTAGAGCCAAACTTTGTTGGTATTGATTTAGTTGAATTTAACAAATTATTACAAAGATCACTTCCTAATGATAAAGTACTAATAAATTTACTTGATAGTGAACTTCAAATAAAATTAGAATCTGACTTAAAAAGAAGTTTTAAATTACCTTTAATTGATGTTAGCGAAGATGAAGCAAAAATTCCACAAATTTCTTATGAGACAAAAATAGTTATTGGTGCAGTTTCTTTAAAAGAAATGCTTAAAGATGCTGGACTTTTTAGTAGTAGTGTTGTATTAAAATTAAAAGGACAAAAATTCTCTATAGAAGCTAAAGGAGCAAGTGGAGTAATGGACTCTGAAGCAACTAGTGTATCAAAAATAGAATCGCAAAAAGATGTAACTGCTAAATTTTCACTTAATTTTTTACAAAATATAATAAAAGAAGCTGACCCTTCTGAAAAAATAGAAATTTTCTTAAAATCTGATTCTCCAATGAAAGTTTCATATAATATTGGCCAAAGTAGAATTACATTTTACCTGGCACATATGATTTTGTAGCTTTATTTATTTGCTAAATGAGACAAATAAACCTTGTTTATTAGTTAAAATACTATATTGTACTTTTGCTTATAATTATTTTGTATGCTACTTTTAATATGGATAATTTAGAATTTTCTTATCGTTTTCCATATTCTGAAAAGTCAAAAAGCTTTCTTAAAGAAGAAAATGTAGATATTAATCAAATTCCTGAAAATGTTGTTAAAAGAGCTGCTATATTAATTTCAAAAGCAAACATGAATAAGGAGTATGAAATTGATCTTCTAAGTACTTCAAAAGAATTATTAAAAATTGAAGTAATGGCTTTTCCTACTGCAAAAATGTTACTTTCAAATATGAAAATTCCAAATTTGAGTGAGAAGTTTGCAAATTTAATTGCAAAAAAAACTTTTTCTCATATTGTTGAAGGGGAAAATCCAAAAGAAATTTCTTTAGAACTTGCGGATGATTTTAATCTAAAATATGCGTTAAGTGAAAACGAATTTGTAGAAATAGCCCTGCTTGATTATTTAGATATTTATTTTATTTATGAAGAAACAAAACTTGTTAATAAATCAGTTTTAAAGGGGGCAGTTTTTTTAAATGTAAATGATTTTGCAAGATTTTTAAGTGAAAAAGCTTACAAAAAAATAGTGGACTCTTTACCAATTCCAAAAGAAAAAATCCCAAAAGAATTAATTAAGGTTTCAAAAAGTTTAGAACCACAACTTGGTGCAATTCAAGAAAAAACTTTTACTTTAAAACTTTCTGGAAAAGTAGATCCTCTTTTATTTCCACC
Organism: uncultured archaeon; assembly: GCA_964491675.1. GTDB lineage: Archaea > Iainarchaeota > Iainarchaeia > Iainarchaeales > JAAZKV01 > JABIDZ01. Next base: position 237 of record CAZBHA010000001.1, on the reverse strand, counting down.
AAGTATTAAAAAAATTTATGAAAAAGGACTTGCGGGTCAAAAATTAACTCACTTTGAAAATCTAACAATTGGTGGATTTTTAAGACAAGTTGGAATGAGTAAAGAACAAGTAGTTTCATTTTTTTCAAAAGCTCCAAATTATAAAAAACAATTAGCAGATTATCAAATAAATAGAATATTTGAACAAGAAATTTCTGCGCCAGGGGGTCGAAAACGCAGCGACGCTGGAAAAAGGCT